>JBAVIK010000162.1:0-43258 GCA_049686815.1 Acidimicrobiia bacterium
CTATTGAAGGCTTCTATCAGAAATGGGTCACCGCTCATGTGGGCGAGGACCCTCAGCTCGATTTGTGAATAGTCGGCAACCAGGAACTGACTGTCTTTCCCGGCGATGAACGCTCGTCGCACCGTCAGGCCGGTCTCCGATCGAACAGGGATATTTTGGAGATTGGGGCTATCTGATGAGAGTCGGCCGGTAGTGGCTGCCATCTGGTTGAACCGGGTCCTGATTCGACCATCAGGGTCGACCAGGGGGAGATATCCATCGACGTATGTCGAGCGAAGCTTTTCCAGCTCGCGGTATTCGAGCAAGGCCCGAACCACCGGATGATCCAGCTTCTTGAGAACAGAGGCGTCCGTCGACGGTTTGCCGGTAGACGTCTTCTTGAGCACTGGCAGCTCGAGTTTCTCGAAGAGGATTGCGCGAAGCTGATCTGTCGAGTTCACATTGAACGGCTCACCAGCCAACTCGTGAATCTCGTTTTCTAGAACGGCGATTCGGGCGCGTAGGTCCTCTCCCATGGTTTCGAGATATGCCCGGTCGATTCCGATTCCCGCATGCTCCATCCGGGCGAGAACCGGGATCAACGGAAGCTCGAACTCTTCGAACAAACCCTTCTCGCCGCGGGCGTCCAACTCGGTCTCCATGAACTCGACCAGTCGATGTATTGCCTCCACCCTTCGGCCCTCCATCTCGACATCGGGTGCCGTGTCGAAAGGCAGCATGCCGGCCTGTGACTCATCATCTGGAGAGACCAACTCGAGACCCAGCGTTCGTTCTGCGATCTCTTCGAGGTCGTAGGTCCGCTGGGCGGGGTTCAAGATGTAGGCGGCTAGCGCCGTATCCATCTTCGGCCGAGTGAGATCATGACCCTGGTCCAGCAGCGCCCTTGCCAACCCCTTGATGTCGTGGCCTGCAACGCCGATCGCTCCGGAGTCCATCCGATCCAGGATCGGACCGGCGTCCTCGAATGGGATGACGACAGCCCGACCGGAGACGAGGGATACCGCAAGACCGAACGGCTCGCCACCGGCATTGACCAGGCCGATGACGAGATCCTCCCTCGATGCGATCTCGATGACCCGATCATGGGTCGTCAGCAACTCAGACTCGACTTCGAGAACTTCGGTAGGACCACTGGTGGAGGGCAGCGCCTGTTCCAGGTCGTTCCACATCGAATGGAACTCGAGACTGTCAAAAAGGTCTTTGACCAGATTCTTGTCCCATTCTCGAGTGACGAAATCGGACGTGCCATGTCCAAGATCCAGATCATCCACCAGTTTCATGAGCTGACGATTCAGGAATACTTGCTCTCGCGTCGCCGCGAGGTTCTCTATCAGCTTGGGGGTGAAAGTGGTGATCGCTTCGTAGACCCCATCGATACTTCCGTGCTCGGCGATGAGTTTGGCTGCTGTCTTCTCTCCAACACCGGGCACACCCGGCAAATTGTCACTGTTGTCACCGCGCAGCGCGGCGTACTCGACGTACTGAGAAGGCGATATGCCGTAGCGGTCCTCGATCCAAACCTCGTCTGCGAGAACGGTGTCTGAAATTCCCCTCCGTGTGTACAGGACCTTGACTGGCCCGCCCACCAACTGAAAGGCATCGCGATCGCCGGTAACGATCAACACCTCCCACCCGTCATGGACCGCCCGATCGGTAAGCGACGCGATGATGTCGTCCGCCTCGAAACCCTCCAGTCTCAGTTGGGAGATCTGGAGTGCCTGCAGAACCTCGTCCATCAGAGGCAGTTGCGATCGAAAATGATCGGGAGCCTTCTCACGCTGAGCCTTGTACTCGGGGTATTGCTCGGTTCGAAACGTCTTTCGTGAAACATCCCACGCAACCGCCACACCGTCGGGATGGTGATCCTTGAGGAGTCGGATAAGCATCCGTGTGAACCCGAATACGGCATTGGTTATCTGACCGGACTTGGTGGCTAGGTCATCCGGGAGGGCGTAAAAGGCTCTGTAGGCGATCGAATTGCCGTCGATCAGAGCGAGTGTCGGCACTAGCCGGACGGTACTACCTAGATCGCGTCGAGATATCGGCGCTCAAACCGGTCAGTCGGGAAGGTTCGCCAAAAGCGAATCACGCTTGGCGATGAGTTTTCGACTCTTCGCATCGAGGTCCACGAGAGCCTTCTCAAATCTCCTCACATCAGCGGCCGTCAGACCGGCCTCTTCGCGATCTATGTAGTTCCCAACTGCGGCATCACGCTGAGCGTCCTCGTTTATCGAGCGGTGATATTCCAGCTCGGCGGCGATCAAATCTGATTCGTGCTCGATCTTGGCGATCTTGTCGTTGAGCCGAAAAATCCTGCGGTGAACACGTTTCAAGCTCGGCTCAGCGTATCCCCACGGGTCCCCTATTCCCATAACAAGCCATATCGTCCCACGCGGCACATCATCATGCTCGGGATACCAAGATCAAGGTGTTCGAAGTGGTGCGGGAGGTGGGATTCGAACCCACACGCCCAATGGGCAATGGTGTTTGAGACCATAGCGTCTACCGTTCCGCCACTCCCGCTCAGTGCGGCATTGTACCGATCAGGCCTTGGGACCGACAAAGGCGTCGATGAGCAAGACGTCACTCGACCGGGCCACCGAGACGACACGTGACGTGGTCTGGGTCCAGCCGATGCCCAGGATGTCCAACGCGTCGGTGAAAATGGTGAGAATGTCGGTTGAGGCGTTGTGGAGGAAATGAAGAGGCACACCCGGTAGCTTTCCTGGATGCATCGGTTCACACTTCTCCCCGACCAGGTCTTCGACTCGATCAAAGGTCAGATGCTCGACAACCACATCGTCGTGGTCGAAGAGGACCGAATTGCGGAGGTCCGACCCGCCACCGAGGACGACGAAAACGTCGTTCGTCTGACCGGAATGACACTTCTCCCCGGTCTCATCGACGTCCACACCCATCTCGCTTCTCTGCCAGACAACGGCCAGGGGTTCGCTCAAATCGCCCAGCGCTCCGGCGCTCAGGACGCGTTGATCGGTGCGCACCACGCGGACGTGACGCTGCGAGCCGGGTTCACCACGGTGCGAGACATCGGCTGCTGGCGTGCCTTCACCGATGTGGCTTTGCGTGACGCAATCAACGCGGGCTGGGTCGATGGGCCGCGCATGATGGTTGCCGGCGCATACGTCACCTGTCCGGGAGGCGGCGGTGATATCACCGGCCTTGCAGTCGATGTCGATGCTGTGCTGCCCCGGGAGCTCAGGTTCGGCGTCAGCAGTGGTGTCGACGAAATTCGCTCGAATGTCCGGCAGATCTTGCGTTACGGAGCCGACTTCATCAAGGTCCTGGCAACCGGAGCGGTCCTCACTTCGGGAACGAACCCCGGAGCGCCCGAGTTCACTGAAGCAGAATTGAGGGCGGCGGTGGAGGGCGCAACAGAAGCTGGAACTCACGTTGCGGCACATGCCCACGGAACCGAAGGGATCAAGCGGGCAGTCCGGGCCGGAGTGCGTTCGATCGAGCACGGCTCGATGCTCGATGACGAGGCGATCGAGCTCATGGTCGAGCGCGGCACCTACCTGGTGGCCGACCTGTACGACGGTGACTACATCCTCGAAGTCGGCCCAACACTCGGCTACAGCCAGGAAGTCCTCGAAAAGACGCGGCGTACGACAGATGTGCAGCGGATCGGTTTCGAGAAAGCGGTCGATGTTGGAGTGAGGCTTGCCTTTGGAACGGACGCTGCGGTGATCCCCCACGGCACCAACGCCCGTCAGTTGAGCTACTACGTGGAATATGGTCTGAGCTCATCAGAAGCGCTGCAAAGTGCCACGCGGTGGGCCGCGGAATTGATGGGGTGGGACGACTCCGTCGGGTCACTCACACCTGGGTGCTTTGCCGACCTGGTGGCGGTGCGTGGCAATCCTCTTGACAAGATCAGCCTCCTCGAAAGCCCAACGGGTGTGATGAAAGACGGTCGTTGGGTGGTGGAGCCTCAGGTCTGAACCGGAAGATTCACCGTGATTGTCGTACCGTGGCCGAGGGTGCTTGCTGCGGTGACAGTGCCCCCGAGGCGATCAACCAATCCTCTGACGATCGACAGTCCCAACCCGGTCCCTTCTTTTCGCACCTGACGTCTCGTCCCGACGAAATGACGGTCGAAAATTTGGGGTAACTCATCTTCGGAGATTCCTGACCCGGTGTCCGAAACTGCGATACTCACACCCGCTCCAGAGGCTCTCGAGATGACCACTTTCACGGTTCCCGACTCGGGAGTGAAACGCAAGGCGTTCTCCACGAGGTTCTGAGCTATTTGGCTGACACGGTCAGGATCAGTGTGGATCACCATCCCCGGTGCTGTTTCCAACTCAAGCTTCACCCCGAACTGTTCGGCGACCCTCCGGAACCCTGCGATCACCTCTCCGAGATGGGCGCCAACGTCGACTGGCTCGAGCCGGAGACTGAATTCAGGCTGCTCCAGTCTGGCGAGGGTCGACAAGTCTTCGATCAGACGGCTCATCTGTCGCGTCTGAACCCCCAAGACCCCACCAATCCGGTTGATCTCGTCTGCGTCGACGTCTCCCGCTTCCAGTGCCTCTGAGTAGCCGCCAATGGTCGTCAGGGGGGTTCGAAGGTCGTGCCCTACGCCGAGAATGAACTCCCGCTCCCGTTCACGAGTGTTCTCGAGCTCCGCGGCCATGTCGTTGAACGCGTGGGCCACCTCGTCGAGCTCGGAGTCACCGAGATCAGGCACACGGACACTCATGTCGCCGTCGGCGATCTGTCGAGAGGCAACCGCCAGCGGCTCCAACTTGTCTGCCACTTGGCTGGACAGAAGTCGAGCTAGCAGCGATGCGAGCAATCCGATGCCGACCACCACGATGAGCAGACCCCGCCCCTGATCGCCCAGACGCACCACCGGAGCTTCTCGGGCGAGGGCCACATAGAGCTCGAGCTCACCGTCACGTGTCTCGATAGTCGTGGGGGTAACCACCACCAGCTCACCCGACGATGATCGGGTCAGCTCACTGAGTCCTTCCGCCAGTTTGCCTTGATCGAGGCTCACCCTGTCGAAGAGCGGCGAATTGGACAGAACCTGACCATCCGTGGAAACCACTCCAAACGCCATCTCTGAGCTACCGGCGGTGCGGCGAATACGACTCAGAAGTGGTCGAAGGTCGCCGTCCAGAGCCCGAAACACGTCACCTGCAGCTCTTGGTCGCTGTTCGGCGAGAGCGACCGAGTCCTGGATAAATGCCACGGTTTCTGCGGCGGACTGACGCATCTCGCGATAGGTAGCGTCGACCGCGGCCCTTTGTGACGCGTAGACCGCCCCGGCGAGCACCAGGAGACCGGTCAAAGCCGATACTCCAACAAGGGTCCAGAACAGGCGACGTCTCAATGGTGACCGACCACCACTAGCTGCCCAACCGATAGCCGACACCCCAAACGGTTTCGATCGGGATCCCTTCTATCTTCTTCCGAAGCTGACGTATGTGGACGTCAACGGTCCGTGTCTCCTCAAAGTACTCATAACCCCACACCGCCTCGAGGATCTGGCCACGACTCATTGCCAAGCCGCCATTCTCGGCAAGGAACCAAAGGAGATCGAACTCCTTGGCAGTCGGCGCGACAACATCGCCTTGGGGCCGCGTCACTGTTCGTTTGCCACCGTCGATCTCATAGCCTTCGATCTCGAGCAACCTCGGTTTGGCCGGCCCCTCCTCCGACCTTCGTAGAACTGCCTTGACCCTTGCCATGAGCTCCCGCGGTGAGAACGGTTTGGTGACATAGTCATCGGCACCCATCTCCAACCCGAGAACCTTGTCGATCTCACTTTCGCGAGCCGTGAGCATGATCACAGGGATCTGGCTGAATTCCCGGATTCGACGGCAGGTCTCAACGCCGTCGATACCAGGGAGGTTGATGTCCAAGAGAACGGTGGACACCGGTCTTATTCTCAGACGCTCGATTGCCTCTTCCCCGGTCAAAGCGTGGAGAAAGCGGTAGCCGTCTCTCTCGAAGAACCCACGAAGCATGTCGGCAATCGCATCATCATCCTCTACGAGCAGCACCGAACGTGCAGGACCAGACATGAAGACAGTTTGGCTTCACACTTGTAAAGAACCCGTGAACTATGTCTTTGCTTTTTGGGGAATCTCCCGAACCGTGCCCCCGACTCCGTCGACTCTGACTTCCTCACCGGGGAGCACTTCACGACGAATCATGCCCAGACCGGATGTTTCTGCGACGGAACTGAGGACTCCAACCTGCCTCTCGCCATGAAAGACCGGAGATCCAGGGTCCACCGGCGCGGACAGAGTCACCATGCGAAGGTGCCGCGGAACGTTGCCACCTCTGGAGTCAATGCGGGCCACCAACTCCTGACCGAGATAGCAGCCTTTGTCGAAGTCCACGGTTGCCCCCACAAGCCCTGTCTCCTGCGGGATGGTCTTCTCATCGATGTCGACTCCCCACTCTGGCTCCCCAGCGGCGATTCGCTCCCGGTGGTATTCGGAGTCCGTGCCGACCGGCAGGTCCGGTCTGGCTCCGACGACCAGAGCCCGCTTTGTGCGTCCCCATGAAACGTCTACGCCAGCGTATGGGCCCATCACGAGCCAAACCGGCTCTGGCTCGGGAACTATCTCCACGTCAACCCGGATGCGATAGCGCCCCAGCGTGTTCGCAAGCTCCTCTCCCCTGCCTGGGTCCGTAACCAGTCCGACCTCGTCATCGAACTTGAGCACCCAGAGCACATGATCGAGTTTTCCGTCTGGCCCGAGCAGCAGGGAGCGTCGCACGTCTCCCGACGTCATCGACGAGATCTCCCGGCTGATCAGGTCGTTGAGAAACCGTACGGCGTCTTTGCCCCTGAACCAGACCAGATCGGGCGATTTTGGGGCGAGCCAGGATTCGGTCACTAGACGGAGGCTAGGCCCCTGAGGAACGGTACAGAATCAAACACCTGGACAAACCAGGCTGAGAGGCTCCCCAGATTCCCGGTCACCATGATCACACCGAAGACAGCGAGAAACAGACCAGATGCGATGTTGATAGGACGTAGGTACGGCTTGAGTCTCCCGAAGAACTTGAAGAGCCCCAACCCCGCCAACAAGAAGGGCACTCCGAGACCCGCGGAGTAGGCGACCAGGAGCAAGACACCCTCACCGAGAGTCTCCTGCGTTGCAGCGGTGGCCAGAATCACCGTGAGCACAGGACCGATACAAGGGGTCCAACCAAATCCAAACGCGGCACCCATGACTGGTGGCGCCCACTTCCCGAGTCGGGAGGGCCTGACATGGACCCTCTTCTCTTGATTGGCCACCGCGAGGAATCCACGATTCGAAATCGCCATTGCCACCATCAGGATCCCGAAACCGATGATCACGAATCCGGAGATTCGGGTCAGGGCAGAGAGATTCTGACGGAGGAATTGCCCGAAACCCGTGGCTGCTGCGCCCAGGGCGGCAAACACAACTGTAAATCCCAGAATGAACAGGAGGATCACCCGTGTCATACGCCCGATCGAGACGTCGCCCTCTTCCAGCTGTGCCGCCGAGTAACCCGACATCATCGACAAGTACCCGGGAAGCAACGGCAGGACGCACGGAGAGATGAACGAAATCACGCCAGCTCCGAATGCGACCAAGAGCTGGATCAAATATGCGGCTTCGCCGACGTTCTCAAACATAGAACTCGCCACGACAACGGGAGGACACGACACGATGATCTCATAAGTCCTGTTTACGCTTGCTAAATGCGTTCGGCATTTCGTCGGGTTCTCGACCCTCTCCTGCCCGTCGCACACTTCACAAAATCAGATCGCCGCATTGTCTTCATCATTTGGGTGGCGGGTGTGGTCCAGGGATTCGCCCAGTCTCAAGCAAGTGCCTCTCTCCCATTTACACGGGTGGGGCTTGGTCTGACGGAAGGCGAGATGAGCCTCATGTTGGGCCTGGCGCGCCTGGCAGCCTTCGCCGCCCTCCCCCTCGGCTGGCTTGGCGATCATCGCGGCCGTCGCAAACCATTTCTCTGGGCCATGACCCTCATCGTCGCTGGTGGCTGCTTCGCCGGCCTGGTAAGCGAGGCGTGGCAGTTCGGCCTTTTCCATTCACTCTTGAGGACCGGAACCGCTGCGGTCTCCGGATTGGCCATCGTGATTCTCGCCGAGACCGTCAGCAAACGGATTCGGGCATATGCCATCTCCTTCTACGGTGCCGCCGTCTCACTCGGCAGTGGCCTGGCCTTGATGGCGATACCTCTCGGAGAAGGAGGTTCCCAGGCCTGGCGGATCCCCCATCTGCTGACCGGCTTGGGGTTTCTGTTGCTGCCCTTTCTGATCAAGAACGTTCCCGAAAGCGACATCTACATTGCGGAGCCTCAGGGCGGGCACTGGAGCGAGTTGGTGCGAGGACCGTGGGCCAGACGATTCTGGATAGTGGTCTCGGTTGGTTTCATGGCATCGGCGTTCGGAGCCGTTGGCGCAGCGTTCTCCACTGAGCGTCTGATAAATCAGGTCGGCATCGGAACCGGGACAACCGTTTGGGTCCTCCTGGTGGGTGGGACACTTGGTGGCATTGGGTTCTTCTTGGGAGGCCATATGGCAGATGCGTGGGGTCGACGACGAACGTCGGTCCTCGCCCTCCTGCTTGCCCTCGGCGGCGGGATCACTCTCTACTCGGTGGAATCGCTGCCGCTGATCGTCTTCGCCGCGATGGTCTCAGCGTTTGGCACCTTTGCATTCGTGCCTGCGGCAGGGTCCCATCGTGCCGAGTTGTTTCCAACGACACTCCGCGCCAGTGCCAACACTGCTGCATCCAACGGCGCCCTCGCCGGATCGGCTTTCGGTTTGATCATCGGGATTTACACGATCGACACTTTCGGCCTGACCAACACGATGCTCATCTTGGGTGTCGGGTTGGCCGTCGCAGCCTTCCTCACCCTCCTGCTGCCCGAAACCAAGGGTCAGGAGCTCACTGCGATTTCTGCGGATCGGCGATAGCCAACCGCGAACACCGCCCCGCGAACAACCATCATTACCGCTAGCGCCCACCAGATGCCGTTGAGGTCGTCACCAAATGAGGTGAAGGTCATCATCGCGATGGCGACCGCGGCACCCAGCCCCGTTGATATCACCATTGTTCCAAGGGCCAGGAATCCAAGAAAGATCCCGTCGGCCACGAACACGGTCGCCGCCACTGGTTCCATGATCGCCGCTACACCACCGGCCGACACAGCCATCTGGCCCACCCCGGCGTCGTTGGTCAGCAACGGCAAACCATATCGGGCCACCCCGACGAAGACTGCGAGGACAATGCCCGCAGTCATCCCCCACCCGACGAGCCGGCGACTCAGCTCGTTGACTGAGCGGATATCTCCGGCCCCGGCGGTCTCGGCGACCATGGCCTGAGCTGCGATCGCAAAAGCATCCGCCAGAAGTGCGGACAGGAGGAACAGTTGGGCCACCAGCTGATGCGAAGCGATCTCTTCGGTGCCGATGCGCGTCGCTGTCGAAGCCGCAACTGTGAACGCCATCAATAGCAATGCGGTCCGCGCCGTCAACATGACACCGTTCTTTCCGAGTGCAAAGAGTGAAGGCAATGCCTCGGTGAATCGGGACGGCCTGACCGCCATCCCTCGCCTCACGATAAGCCGCATGAAAAGGATGGCACCGACGAACTGGGCGACCACGGTGGCGATAGCTGCACCCTCCAATCCGAGCCCGACCCCGAACATGAGGACTGGATCGAGGATGAGATTCAGTCCATTCACGACCAGTGCGACCTTGAGAGGCGTGACGGTGTCCTTGTGACCTCGAAAGGCTCCGTGACCAACCGTCACCACCAGTACGGCAACCGTGGAAAGAGCTCGGATTCTCAAGTAGCTGATCGCGGGCCCGGCAACTTCCGGGCCGGCACCCATGACGTCGACCAAGAAAGGGGCGAAGACGAGCAATATCACGGTAACGAGGAGTCCGAGCCCCACGGCGAGCAGCAATGCATCGCCTACCCATCTGCCGGCTTCGCCATGCTCACCTTTGCCCAAGGCGCGGGCCACCAGGGGCGTGACAACAGAGGCGAGAAAGTTGAAGAGAAAGAATGCAAAGGTGAGAATCGCCGCGTCGACACCAAGCGCCGCGAGCTCAGCGGTGCCGAGTCTCGCAACGAAAGCCGTGTCCGCCAGGGTGAGTAGAGGATCGATAGCCAGAGAGCCCAGCGCCGGCACAGCCAGGCCAAGAATTGCTTTGTCAGTCTTGCTGAGAGTGACCCTCAACTCGTCTTCTTCCCGGCGGCCTCATACCTCTCGGGCCATTCACAGATCCTGAACATCTCACACGAGCCACATTGTGGCGCTCTGGCGTCACAGACGTCTCTCCCGAATTGGATGAAACGCATGGAAAGCCCGGACCATTTCTCCGTGGGATATAGCGCCATCAGGTCGAGCTCGATCTTGGAAGGCTCGGTCTCTCGTGTGAGACCTAGTCTGTTCGACACCCTCCTGACATGAGTGTCAACTGCGATTGCAGGGATGTCCCAAACCTCGGCCAGAAGCACCGACGCGGTCTTGCGGCCCACACCTCGCAATTGGATGAGCTTGTCCATGTCGGCTGGCACCTCTCCGTCGTAAAGGTCCTCGAGGTCCTGCGCCAGCTTGATTATCGATTTCGTCTTTTGGCGGTAGAAACCGGTAGAGAAGACAATCTTCTCTACGTCTTCATGCCGTGCGTCAGCCAGCGCCGCCGGCGTCGGGTATCGCTCAAAGAGCTCCGGGGCCACCTTGTTGACGTTTTCATCGGTTGTCTGTGCCGAGAGGACAGTCACCACGAGAAGTTGCCATGCATCCGTGTAGTCGAGCGCTGTGGCGATGGTCCGGTATCTCACGGTCAGACGGTTGAGTACTGCTGTCGCTCTCCCCCGCTCTGCGGAACTTGGTCTTGTCCCATCGGCCTTCTGTCCTGGCATTCAAGTCATCGTATTGGGCTCGTGCCCACTTCCAGTTCGTGACTTATCTGGTGACTTGATACGAGTCGTTCTGAAGACGGCGGGCAAGCCTCATGAGCAGTCGTATCAAGAGGACGACGACAAACAAACCAAATATCAAGGCGATCGCTAGCTCGGCAGCGGTCGAGTATGGCTTCTCGCATGCTCCCAACCCTGCGGGGCATAGACCGTATCCGGTGCCTCCTCCGAGAAGGTCGACCAACACGAACAGCGGAATCGCGGCAAGTACCACGGCGCTGGCGCCGAGCAAGAAGACCGCTACGCGAATGAGGATCACCATGAAGTAACGAAAAGCTAACCCGGGAGGTTTCCAAGGACATGGATTCCAAGGAAGCCACCGACCGAATCTCAGACTCGTACGTAGGTCACGAACTCAAAGCCGGCGTGGGGTTCACGAGAAGATAGGTTCCACTGGCTCCAGTCAACAGGAGGGAACCACGTATCGCCGCTTGGCTCCTGATCCACTTCGGTGAGCTCCATGACGTTGGCAATGGGGAGCATCTGTCGGTAGACCTCCTCACCGCCCGATACGAAGACATCCTGGCCTCGGGCCGAAGCAAGACCAATCGCTTCCTCGATTGAGCCGACCACATCGACTCCAATATGTCCCCAGTCTTCGCTACGGGTGAGAACGATGTTGGATCGTCCTTCGAGCGGATGGCCAATCGACTCGAAGGTCGCCCTTCCCATCACCAGGGCGTGCCCCATCGTCATCCTTTTGAATCGGGCAAGATCCTCGGTGATCTTCCACGGGAGATGACCGTCAACACCGATGACCCCATTGCGGCCCACGGCGGCAACGATCACGATTCGCATGGGCTCAGACTGCGATGGGTGCCCGGATCGAAGGGTGAGGGTCGTAGTTCAGAACTTCGACATCGTCTATGACGAAATCGTCGATTGCTTTGCGTTCAGGATTGAGTCTGAGGGTGGGAAGTGGTCTCGGGTCGCGTTCCAATTGAAGCCGGGCCTGCTCCAAATGGTTGACGTAGAGGTGGGTGTCGCCAAGCGTGTGGACGAAATCACCAACTTCAAGCTCACAAACTTGGGCCACCATGTGAGTCAGCAAGGCATACGACGCAATGTTGAAAGGCACCCCGAGGAACACGTCCGCCGACCGCTGATAGAGCTGACAGCTCAGCCGGCCGTCGGCCACATAGAACTGAAACAGAGTATGACAAGGTGGCAACGCCATGTCATCGACGTCGGCTACGTTCCAAGCGCTGACAATGTGCCTGCGTGAGTTTGGCCAGTCTTTGATCGATTGAACGACCCTTTCAATTTGATCGATGTGCCTGCCGTCAGGTGTTGGCCACGACCTCCACTGGTAGCCATAGATCGGGCCAAGCTCACCCTGCCCGTCGGCCCATTCGTCCCAGATCGTCACCCCCTGTTGTTGGAGCCATTCGACATTGGTCGAGCCTTTCAAGAACCAGAACAACTCACCGACGACCGACCGAAGATGCACCTTCTTCGTGGTGACTACGGGGAAGCCTGCCGATAGATCAAATCGCATCTGGTGACCAAAAACCGACAAGGTGCCTGTCCCGGTGCGGTCTCCCTTCTCAACGCCCTCAGCGAGCACTCGAGTCAGCAGGTCGTGGTACTGGCGCACCACGCCATCGTATCTTCGATGCTGCCCGGTGAGTTGACAATCGAACTTCTTCGTTTCGCGCTCTAGCCAGAGTTAACGTCGCTCCATGGCTGAATTCGACATCGACGCAATGATCAAACGGTTCCGCGATCGGGCCCAGGCTGTCAAGGACCGGCCTCTACCTCCAGTTGCCGGCGAGGAGCGCCAGAAATTCATCAATCAGGCGCAGGTCGACTACACCGATTACGCCCTTGTCGCTAACGCAACCTGGACGGTTGAGGAGGGCTACCTGTTGCTCCAGATCCCGCTCAGCTCCCAGCAGTAGATCGGCATCGAGTCGATGCTCGACAAACGACTGGTCATCGTGTCCGGCAAGGGAGGTGTCGGGAAATCCGCTGTGGCGGCAGGCCTTTCTCTGCTTGCCCAACGCCACGGGCTCCGCGTCCTGGCAGTCGAAATGGGGTCACCCGGCGGGCTCTCTGCTCATTTCTCGACTGACCCGCTCGACTTCCAGCCCCGGGAAGTTCGTCCCGGTCTCCATGCGATGCGGATCGTGCGGTCTCAGGCCTTGCTCGAGTATCTGTCCTTGCAACTGAGACTTCCAGGAATGGGTCGATTTGGCCCTGTGGCTCGCGCCTTCGACGCACTGGCGACCGCAGCACCAGCGATCCGGGAGATCATCACCATCGGAAAGATCCTATGGGAGGTAAAAGAAGACCGATGGGACATAGTGGTTGCGGATGCTCCGCCGACCGGTCAGATCGGCTCATACATCCGCGCCCCAATCTCGATCTCTGAGTTGGTGCCCACCGGTCGCGTACGCGCTCAGTCGGAGTGGATGGAGGAGACCCTGTCGAATCCGGCGACTACTGCCATGGTCCTCGTCACCATCCCCGAGGAGCTCCCCAGTTCAGAGACCCTAGAGACGATCGATTGGCTGGCCCGCGAGGATTTGGTGCCGCCGCCGACCGTCCTCAACAATCGTGTCCTTCCGAAGTTGATGGATCGGTCTACACCTTCCGGAACGGTCGGTGAGATGGCGCGAATGCATCGCTCAATCTGGCACGAACAACAGGTTTGGTTGAAACGAGTGCCACACGATCTCGAGTTGCCATACATGTTCGGATTGTTCACTCCGGGAGAAGTCGCAGCTCACATGAGTGACGAACTGGAAGCCATCGCATGACTTCCTCAATTCTGGTCACAGGGGCCGGTGGGGTCGGGAAGACGACCATCGCTGCAGCAATGTCGGTGCATGCGGCGAGGGCAGGTCTCCGCACTCTCGTGGTGACTGTGGACCCAGCACGACGACTCGCCGCGGCACTCGGAGTTGAAGACCTAGGAGACGAGCCGCAACCGCACAAGGACGAGCCTTTGCTGTGGGCGGCGATGCTCGATGCCTCGGCCTCTTGGCGAGCGGTCGCAGAACGTCATGCCGACCCGAAGGTGGCGGAGAGACTCGTCGAAAACGAGTTCTTCATCGCCGCCTCAGAGCATTTCCCCGCATCCCAATCGTATGCGGCGGCGGACCAGGCTGCGACTTTCGTCCAGGCGCGGGCGTGGGACCTGGTGATTATCGACACTCCGCCATCGGGAGGAGGCATCGACTTCTTCACGGCACCGTCCCAGATGGCTGACCTGGTTGGCGGAAGGCTGCTCAGGTGGATCACGGGAGGACCTCTCCCCGGCAGGAGATTCTTCTACGACCGGGCCGCGAGACCGATGCTGAGGGTGGCTGACTCGATTCTCGGCTCCGACCTTCTCGAACGAGTCTCAGAGTTCCTACTCGACCTTCGCACTACGTACGACGGTGTTGCCGCACGGGGAAGGGAGATCGAGAAGGTAATCGGCGAATCGGCGATTGTGGTCGTGACAACAGCCGACCCAGCCCCGGTTCGCGAGGCGGTTCGGTTCTACCGGGAACTTCCGGCGCTGGCGAACACACCTCGAGCAGTGATTTTCAATCGGGCCCTCCCCGACGCATGGATCGATCCTCAGTTCGATGACGATCTTTCAACGGAGCTACGCGACCTGGCTGGCATGTGGAGTCTGGAGACACTGAGACAGCACGACACCCGTGAGGAATTCGCTGCACGGCATGGTGCCGTCGTGGCCACGGTTCCGCTCACCTCCAGTCCCCCAAACGACTTTGATGACCTGTTCGATCTGCTGGCTCGGGCCGCAGACATCCCCTGGTCGAGCCTTGGCATGACCGAGGCTTAGTCTGACGTCCCATGAACCGAGCTGCCGCTTTCTTCGATCTCGACCGAACACTCATCAGTGGGGCGTCGCTATACCCGCTGGGGGTTCAGGCGTGGCGTGAGGGCCTCGCATCCAATTCTGATGTAGCCAAGTGGGCGACTTCGGCCCTCGCTTTCATAATCTTCGGTGACAAAGACGGCGACAGCTCCGATGACATGCGCAACGTCTTGAGCCAGATAGCCGGGGCCTC
The DNA here is from genome assembly GCA_049686815.1 of Acidimicrobiia bacterium. Lineage (GTDB taxonomy): Bacteria > Actinomycetota > Acidimicrobiia > Spongiisociales > ZC4RG35 > JBAVIK01. The sequence continues at coordinate 15,005 of JBAVIK010000162.1, forward strand.
CGTGTCCTCGATGGATGCACTCGGCGCGGCGGTCCTTCCCCATCTCACGAACAAGGTTCGACCCGAAGCCCGGAAGCTCATCCATTTGCACCACGAAGCCGGCCGGGACACTTGGATCGTGTCGGCCAGTCCCCAGAAGATCGTCGAGCCACTTGCCGCGGTCCTCGGAATGACTGGGGCCATCGGAACCCGGGGAGAGATCATCGACGACTATTACACGGGTGAGCTCGACGGGCCTTTTGTCTATGGGCCCGGCAAGGCCGAGGCGATCGAGAAGCTCGCATCCGACCGGAACTACGAACTGGCCCTTTGCTACAGCTATTCGGACTCGATTTCAGACTTGCCGATGCTCGATGTGGTCGGTCACCCGGTTGCTGTGAACCCCGACTCCGAGCTCTATTCGGTTGCCCGCGAGCGAGGATGGCCCATCGTGATATTTTCGAGGAAGGTGAAGAAGGCACTTGCCTTTGGGGGTGTCGGGACCGGAACCATCGTCGCCTCGATCGTGGCCTACGCACTCGGACGGCACCACGGTCGGGCCTCCGCCCTGGCTCAGATGGCGTTGCGGCAGCTCGAGGAGGGCTCCACCCCTAGATGATTGCTTTGGGGCCCAGGAGTTCCTTCAATTCGGCAAAAAGCGAAGACCGTGGCTCCACTTTGTGGGCGTCGCTGAGTCGGAGCACTTTGGTATCACCGTTGTCGGTCATGTGGAGGAATACAGAAGCCGAACCGGGGTGATTCTTGAGTATCGCCTTGAGACGATTTACTACTTCGGGTGTGAGACGCCCCGCTGGGGCAGCGAGACGGACCGAGGAGTCGTCTCTGACCTGCAACTCCTTGATCTCGCGAGCGACAACCTTGACGTCATCGCCGCGATGATCCAGGTTGCCCGAAATGACGAGCACGGAGTCCTCGACGATGAAAGGCCCGTAGTCGTGGACCGTTCTGGGAAAGGCGATACATTCCACCGAGCCCTGAAGATCCTCGAGTTGAAAGAACAGCATCGGGTCTCCACTCTTGGTCCATCGTCTGGTGATCGCGCCGACAATCCCGCCGACTGTAAGAGACGCTCGATCGGTCAGGTCTACGAGTTCCGCGATCGACGTCGACGTGGCCGCGGCCAGAGCCGCACCCATCGACAGCAGCGGGTGATCGGAAACGTATAGTCCGAGCATCTCCTTTTCGAATGCGAGGCGAGTCTTCTGGGGCCAGGAGAGATCTGGAACCTCGATTTCAGTCTGCTCCGCGGTCGAGTCGTCACCGGCGAAAAGCGAGTATTGACCCATCTCCTCATTACGTCTTCTCTCGATGGTGGCATCGAGAATCTGCTCGTAGACAAGAGTCAGGCCTTTTCGGGTCTGGCCCACAGCGTCAAAAGCGCCGGCCTTGATCAAGGACTCGACTGTTCGCTTGTTGAGAGCAGCGGTGTCGACGCGATTTACGAAATCCACAAAAGACTCGAAGGGTGTCACGGTCCGCGCTTCGATCACCTTCTCGACGACGCCCTCACCTACGTTGCGCACGGCGGAGAGACCGAAACGGATTCGCCCGTCCCTGACTGTGAAGTCGGATTCCGATTCGTTGACGTCCGGCACCAATACCTGAATGCCCATCTGGCGACATTCGTTCAGATACACACCCGTCTTGTCCTTGTTGCTCTTGGTAGCGGTGAGAAGAGAGGCAAGGAACTCGGCCGGGTGATGAGCTTTCAGATAGGCGGTTTGATACGCAACCAAGCCGTACCCTGCGGAATGTGATTTGTTGAAGCCGTAGCCAGCGAAATGCTCGATTAGCCGAAACAGCTCACGACCGGTCTCATCTGAATGGCCCTGGGCGACGCAACCAGTGACAAACTTCTCCTCCTCGGCCTGCATCACCGACTTGATCTTCTTCCCCATCGCTCGCCGAAGCTCATCGGCGTCGGCCATCGAGTAGCCCGCCATTTCCTGAGCCACGGTCATCACTTGCTCTTGATAGACCATGATCTGGTAGGTGTCCGCAAGCTTTTCAGTCAGGGCGGGATGCAGCACCTCGACCTCGGCCCGACCGTTCTTCCTATCGGCGTAGAGGTTGTGCATGTTGGCACCCATCGGCCCGGGTCGAAATAGGGCCACGAGTGCAACGACGTCGTTGAAGCTGTCCGGTCCCAGCGACCTGATCAGGGCCCTCATCGCCGACCCCTCCATCTGAAATACCCCAATCGTGTTCCCGGACTGGAGTAGTTCGAAGGTCTTCTCATCATCGAGGGGAACATTGTCGATGTCGATTGAATGACCGGTCGATCGCTCAACGAGTTCCAGGCACCGATCGATGATGGAGAGCGTGCTCAATCCGAGGAAGTCCATCTTCAAGAGACCGAGGTCCTCGACTCCGTGCATTTCGAATTGAGTCACCATCTCGGCATCTGCACCCTTGCGCTGGACCGGCACGATGTTGGTCAAACGTTCCGGAGCGATCACCACGGCTGCAGCATGGATGGAGTCCTGCCTCCGAAGACCCTCGAGGCCCCTTGCCGCATCGACGATTTCCCTGACCGCGGGATCGGCGTCATACATGTCCCGCAGCCCTTGAGCATTGGAGTACCAGTCGCGCAATTCGGATGCAGCCCCGCTGGATGGGGCTGTCAGGACCTGGTCGAGACTGGGATCTTTACCAAGTATCGAGGGAGGCATTGACTTGGCGATCCGGTCCCCCATCGAGTACGGGTGACCAAGGACCCGGGCCGCGTCACGGATCGCCTGCTTTCCCTTGATCGTCGAAAACGTGATGATCTGTGCAACCCGATCATCCCCGTACTTCTCTGCGGCATACCGGATCATCTCTCCGCGATAGCGATCGTCGAAGTCCATATCGATATCCGGCATCGACTTTCGACCAGGGTTCAGGAACCTCTCGAAGATGAGGCCGTACTCGAGTGGATCGATATCTGTGATTCTCAGGCAGTACGAGACGATCGAGCCAGCCGCCGACCCTCTGCCGGGGCCGACCCGGATGCCGTTTTCTCGGGCATGGCGAATCAGATCCCAGACGATGAGGAAATATGCGGGGAACCCCATCTCTTCGATGATCTTCAGCTCATGCTCAACCCGCTCCCAAGCCACGGAGCCAGGATCTGAGCCGTACCTGTCCCGTGCCCCAGCCTCGACCAGCGACCGAAGATATGTGACCTCGGTCTCCCCCTCCGGAACCGGGAATTGGGGAAGGAGGATGTTGCCGAACTCGAGATGAACGTTCGCCCGCTCTGCCACCCACAGCGTGTTGTCGCACGCGTCGACAAACTGGTCCGCGGGAAAGAGACGTCGCATCTCCTCCGCAGATTTCAAGTAGTGCTCTGATCCGTCGAATTTGAGGCGCCCCGGCTCGTTCCTGAGCGAACCTGTCTGAATGCAAAGCAGAACGTCGTGAGCTTCGTGCTCGTCGCGACGGGTGTAGTGGGCATCGTTGGTTGCCAGAAGTGGTGCACCTGTCTTGACCGACACCTCCAACAAGTCACCCATCACCCGCTTCTGAGCCTCCAGACCGTGATCCTGAATCTCGATGAAGAAGTTGTCCTTGCCGAAGACATCCTGAAATCGACCGGCCGCCTTGATTGCAGCGTCGAAATCGCGAATTCCACCCTTGTTGCCCTCCTCACTGACATCAGGGCCGAGCAACTGCGGCACCAGCCCACCCAAGCAACCTGATGTTGCGATGAGACCTTCAGAGTGTTGTGCCAGCAGCTCGATATCCATTCTCGGCTTGTAGTAGTACCCATCCAGGTAGGCCTTCGAGGACAGTTGGAGGAGATTGCGATAGCCGGTCTCGTTCTCGGCGAGGAGGTTCATGTGATACCGCTTGTTGGCCGAACCGGTCGGCCGATCCAGGCGTGACCCATCTACGAAGTACGCCTCGATACCGATGATGGGTTTGATCCCGACCTCGGCGGCCGTCTTTACAAACTCAACAACCCCGTAGAGGTTGCCGTGATCTGTGATGGCTATAGCCGGCTGCCCATCGGCGGCAGCGGCCGCCGCAACGTCCTTGATTCGCGCTGCCCCATCAAGCAGTGAGTACTCGGTGTGGAGATGGAGATGAGCGAATGACACTGTTACCGCGGAGCCTGACTTACAGGTGTGTAGTTCGTTGAATGTAGCAGGGCGGCATTGTGGTGGCGACGTCGAATCCCAGGTCGCGAAAACCTCGTATGACGACTAGACCAGAACTGCCACGATCGATAGCAGGGCCACAGCGAACCCCACGACAGTCCTCCACGCCACGGCGTTTCTACCTCTCACACGCGACCAGATCTCGCCAATCACGAGACCCGCAAGAAAACCTCCGAGATGGGCCTGCCAGGAGATCGTCCTCACGAAGAACGGGATCGCTGCGTTGAGAAGAAGCAGAAAACCTATCTGCCTGAGGAGCATCCGGCCGTGAACAGTGTCTCGTCGGTGGAGTGCCCAGTCCAGCCAGATTCCGAAAAGCCCGAAAATCGCACCAGACGCGCCCACCGCGACATCACCAATATCGCCGAGGTAGTAGGCAAAGGCACCGCCGACCCCGGCCGCAGCAATGTAGAGGCTCACAAAAGGCCAGGTGCCTACACCCCGTTCGATCTGGGGGCCGAGCACCCAAAGAGCCCACCCATTGAACAACAAGTGTGTGATTGAAGCGTGCAGCAGGACCGGTGTGAATATGCGCCACCACTCCCCCGCCTCGACCAGCCAATTGGCCTGGGCAAAAGCCTCGAACACCGCATTGCCACCCGCACGACCAAAGCCAGAGAGGACGAACCCCAATACGGCCAAACCAAGAAATGTCATGGTCGCCGGAGTCCCCGTCCTGCTCCTGGCTGATCCGGTCGGGATGATCTTTTGTGGGCCTTCCTCGTGTACACATTCCGGACACCTCTGCCCCACAGAGGCATCGATCGAACAGGACGCACAGATCGGCCGGCCACACCGACTGCACTCGAGAAGAGTGTGTCGATCGGGATGCCGGTAGCACACCGGGGCTGCGGTCGTGTTGTCCTGTGTCACAGCAGAAACGGTATCCGACAGAGACGGCTAGTCGGTACCGATCGAACCCAGATCCATCAGAACCTGGTCCAAATCATCGGGTAGTGGTGAAGTCACATCGATCAAGATCCCCTTGTCCGGGTGGGGGAACTTCAGTTGGGCCGCGTGCAGGAAGATCCGAGGTGCCACTGCCTTAACCTGGCTCGACCCATAGATCCGGTCGCCGATCACCGGATGTCCTATCGCCGCGAGGTGAACGCGGATCTGATGTGTGCGCCCGGTTTCCAAACTCACATCCAGTAGCGAGCAATTGGACCCTTCGAAGACCCGAGCTACCTCGTAGTGGGTCCTCGCCTGCTTTCCACCGTCCACCACCGCCCGACGGGTGGGCCGGCTGGGGTCGCGGCCGATGGGCGCGTCGATGGTGCCTGTCGGTGCGCTGAGAATCCCGTCGACGAGGGTTGTGTACCGTCTGGAAACCGTCCGGTCTCGGAGCAGCGCCGCCAATGTCTCGAAGGATGTCTGTGTCAAGGCCACCATCAACACACCGGAGGTGTCCTTGTCGAGGCGATGCACGATTCCCCAACGACCCGGGGCCCCGACCCCTTTCAAGTTGGGGTATCGGTAGAGAAGACCGGCCGCCAGAGTGCCCTGTTGGTTACCCGATCCCGGATGCACCACAAGTCCAGCCGGTTTGTCCACGACCGCGACCGATTGGTCTTCGTAGAGGATCCCGAACTCGACCGGCTCGGGCTCGAGCGCTGACTCGTCTGGCGGCGGCGGGGTGATGATCACCTGACCCGGCCTGAGCCGATCGCCGGGTTTGGATGGGTGACCGTCGACAGTCACACCGCCGTCAAGCATGTCGCGCGCCAGTGTGCGACTCACCGACAGCAGGACCGCCAATGCCTTGTCGAGGCGGGCACCGTCGAGCGCATCAGGGACGGTCAGCTCTATCTCGTTCGCCACGCGTGGAGTACCAATAGGGCGACCGCAACGGTCACAGACGCGTCGGCGATATTGAAAGTCGGGATCCACCAGAGATCGATCCAGTCGATTACGGGCCCGTCGAGAAAACCAACTCCTCGAAAGATTCGATCGAGCAGGTTGCCAACAGCTCCCCCAATCACCATGCCGAGGGCAACCACTTCGAGTGCCGGACGCGAGGCACGGAGCGCGGCGAGCACGAAAAGTGTCACGCCGATGGCGGCAACGCCGATTATCTGACCTCCGTTTTGAAATAGTGAGAATGCCCCACCGGGATTCTCGAGGAAAGTGAAAGTCAAGAAGCCGGGAATCACCTCAACGGGCGAATCGACAAAATGGATAGACGCGTATCGCTTTGTGATGAGGTCGGCAACGACGATTATCGCTGCCGTCCCCAGAGCGAACGAGTATCTCCGAATCAACTGGACTTGGCCGCGCACTCGACACAGCGGGTCGAGTAGGGAAGAACATCCAGTCGCTCGATAGGTATGGATTTCCCGCAGGACTCGCAGATGCCGTAGTCACCGGTACCAACACGATCGAGCGCATGGTCGACCTTGCGCAACAGATCCAGGGTGTTCTGTTCGATCGAGAGCTCTTTAGCGTATTCCATCTTCATCGAGCTCGCTTCGGCATTCCCGGGGTCCGGACTTCTGTCCGAAGAGCTCTCGGTGAGACGAGCGACCTCGAGTTCCCGCTCGTATTCCTCGATCAGCACCTCGAGACGCGCCTTTTCCTCTTCCAGACGCTTCTGGAAGCGGTCAAGCGTCGATTTCGCCAGTTTCCGTGTCACGAGATTCCTTCTGAAAGGGCGGGAACCCTACCAACGTCATAGATACATGCGGAGTTTCCGCTCTACCGAATCGGTCTCCATCCCGGACACCTGAAACACCTTGTGCCTGCTCGACATTCCCCCTACAAGAACGACTTTCGATCCAAGGATCTCCGTGAGGTAGCGAATCGCCTCCTTGTTCGCCCGACCTTTCTCGGCAGGTGCGGCGATTCTGACACGCAGCTTCTGGTCGTAGAGACCGGTTATCTCACTCCTGGCGGCGCCGGGCACCACCCATATGTCGAGGGTCACACCGGCATCTGTAGATCGGATGGGGCCATCGTCCATTTGCACACCGTACGTCGGGTCGAGAGAAGATGCGCATCTAGCGGGCTCGCCTACCATTCCGCCTTCGCTACACCTCCCACGGAGCAACCTTGACACCGAGGAACAACGCATTTACACGGGTCGAGCCCGGAGTTCGGTTCCCAGATCTGGAGACAAAGATCCTTCAGTACTGGCGGGAAACCAACGCGTTTCCGGTCTCCGTTGAACGCCGACCCGAGAACCACGAATACGTGTTCTATGACGGCCCTCCGTTCCCGACGGGAAGTCCCCACTATGGGAATCTCCTCGCAGGGGTGATCAAGGACATGGTCCCGCGGTATTGGACGATGCGTGGCTTTCGGGTGGAGCGACGATTTGGCTGGGACACGCACGGGCTTCCTATTGAGATGGAAGTCGAGAAAAGGCTCGGAATCTCGGGCCCTACCGAGATAGACGCATACGGAATCGATCGTTTCAACGAAGCATGCCGTATCGAAGTCCAAGCCAACACCGAAGCCTGGGAATCACTCACCGAGCGAATCGGCCGATGGGTTGACTTCGAGCACGACTACCGCACTATGGACCCTGAGTTCATGGAAACCGTTTGGTGGGTTTTCAAACAACTCTGGGACAAAGACCTGATTTACAAAGATTTCAAGGTGCTGCCCTATTCCTGGGGTGCCACCACTCCCCTATCAAACTTCGAGGCCAACCTGGAGTACCAGGACGTCGATGACCCGTCGATCACCGTGCGCCTGAAAGTCACCGAGCCGTCCGGGCCAGTCGAGGCAGGTGACTACCTGCTGATTTGGACGACAACGCCTTGGACACTTCCGGGCAATCTCGCGGTCGCAGTTGGCGTAGATCACGAGTACTCGAAGGTGAGCCTTGAGAACGAAACGCACGCTGGCCACTACTGGGTCGTCTCAGACCAGGTCGAGGCGGTCTTTGGTGAAGAGGCCACGGTTGTCACCACCGTTTCCGGGCAACAGCTTTTGGGCGTTTCCTACGAGCCTCCGTTTGACTATTTCGGCGAAGAAAGGGATCGCGGCGCCTTTCGGACGATCGAATCTGCCGACGTCACTGTCGATGAAGGGACCGGGCTGGTTCACATGGCACCCGCATACGGTGAGTCCGACTTCTTCGCGCTTCAGAATGCTGGCCTCAACTTGCTGGTCGACCCGGTTGACGCTGAGGGCTCGTTCACCGACCAGGTACCCGAGGTCGCGGGTCGCAACATCAAGGATGCCGACCGGATCCTCATCAGACTGCTCGAGGAGGCAGGCAAACTGGTCAGATCAGAGCGGATAACCCACTCGTACCCGTTCTGTTATCGCACCCATACTCCACTCATATACAAGGCGATTCCAACCTGGTTTGTGGCCGTCGAGCGGTTTCGCGACCGAATGGTCGAGCTGAACGAGGACATCCACTGGGTTCCGGACTACGTGGGCACTCGCCGATTCGGCAATTGGCTGGCAGGCGCACGGGATTGGGCGATCAGCCGAAATCGATATTGGGGCTCGTGTATTCCGGTTTGGGAGTGCGACTCCTGTGACGAAACCACGGCCATTGGCTCCGTCGACGAGTTGCAGGCCCTGTCCGGGCAGCGACCTGACGATCTCCACAAACACGTAATCGACGAGATCGTCTGGCCATGTTCCAACTGCGACGGAACCATGACACGTGTCCCCGAAGTGCTCGACTGCTGGTTCGAGTCGGGCTCCATGCCATACGGCAAGCTCCACTATCCATTCGAGAACAAGGAGCGCTTCGAATCCACCTATCCGGCTCAGTTCATTGCCGAGGGACTCGACCAGACTCGTGGTTGGTTCTACACCCTCATTGTGTTGTCGACCGCTCTGTTCGACCGCCCGGCGTTTGAGAATTGCGTGGTCAACGGGATGATCCTCGCCGAAGACGGCCGCAAGATGTCGAAGAGCCTCAAGAACTACCCCGACCCCTCTGAGATCTTCGACGAACACGGGGCCGATGCGCTCAGGGCATTCCTCATCAATTCACCGGTGTTGCGCGCCGAGCCGCTCCGATTCTCCAAGGATGGTGTCGCCGAGGTTGTCCGAACGGTGCTCCTCCCGATGTGGAACACATATTCGTTCTTCACCACCTATGCCGAGGCGGACGGGATAACCGTTGAGGACCTCGCATCTGCTCCAGACGTAACGGACCGACCTGACATGGATCGGTGGATCATCTCGGTGTTGCAGAGTCTCGTTGACGAGGTGAACACCCAGATGGAGGGCTACTACCTGTACAACGTGGTTCCGCCGACTCTGGGCTTCATAGATCACCTGACCAATTGGTATGTGCGTCGAAGCCGCCGCCGGTTCTGGCGAGCTCGGGGCGAGAGCGGAGACTCAGACGCCGACAAGTTGGCAGCCTTCGCCACTCTGTACGAAGTGCTGACCACCTTCACCGAGGTTCTAGCTCCTGTTCTTCCATTCATCACCGAACACATCTACCAGGACCTCGTTGCTCGACACGACAGCGACGCTCCATCCAGCGTCCATCACCGGGACTTCCCCGTGGCCAAAGACGGTTTGATCGACGATGACTTGGAAACCTGGATGTCCACCGTTCGCGAAGTGGTTCGACTGGGTCGAACCCTCCGCAAGAAAGAGGGGCACCGAGTGAGGCAACCATTGGCCCGGCTCACCGTGCTCACTAGAAGTTCAACCCTTGCTGCTGCGGTGCGAGCTCATGGCGACATCATTTCAGATGAGCTGAACGTCAAAGAGGTCATCGTCAGCGACGACGAGACCTCGCTCGTCACTCTCTCCACAAAAGCCAACTATCGACGACTTGGCCCGGTGTTGGGCTCGCGGATGGCTCCAATCGGCCGCCAGATTGAGGAGCTCGACAACCTGAAGATCGAAGCCCTCATTGATGGTGACACGCTGAACGTGGACGGAGTCCCGATCACGATCGACGACGTGATCATCGACCGGACCCCGATCGACGGCACGATCGTGGAAACCGGCCCTGAATTCGCTTGTGCACTCGATACCACCATCAGTGAGGAGCTGAAACTCGAAGGTCTAGCCCGTGAGATAGTGAGTCGTGTCCAAAACATGAGACGCGAGGCTGACCTTCAGGTGACCGACCGCATTGAACTCGGTTGGTTCTCCGAGGACGGAGAACTCACCGCAGCGATCGACACCTTCCAGGACCAAATAGCCGGAGAGATATTGGCTTCAGCCATAAAGGAAGCCCGGCCTTCCGATTGGGACGCGGTCGACATTGATGGCCGAGCGATCTGGCTGGAAATAACGGTCAGCTGAAAGCGATCGGGATCGCTAGATAGGCCGCCGGCCCAGCGCCACTCGGAAAGGGTGGAGACCCGCCCGAAAAAGCCCGCTCGAGACAAACGGGTCTAACGCCATGAATGACCGGGCGTCGTCCTCGGTCTCGGTCTCGATCACAACGATGGCGGGGCCAACACCGTCTTGTGAGCGTCCGGCCAACACAACGATCTGTTGATCAGCTCCAGCCTCGAGATATGCGTAATGGCTTTCCGCCACGGCCTCGTCTTCAGGCGTCCACGAATCCGGGTCGATTGACAATTCCGGTCTTCCGCCTGGAAGAAATTGGTAGATGAATTGGGCCACGGTCCAGGACGCTGCTACCGGCCGAACGACTCATCTTGGGAATCGTCGTCCTCTTCAACACTGTCGATCTCGGCGTCCGATTCGAGCTCCTCAGACATGGAACCATTGTCGGGGTCATCGCCGTCGTGAGCTCCGCCCTCCTCACCTTCGTGAGCGCCTACGGTCTCATCTCCTCCTTCTGCAACATCGAATGTCTCGGTGCCCAGATCTGCGTCTGCGGTTTCAACAACCGTTCCTTCGGTTTCGGCCGGGGTTGTGCCATCGATGGTCTGATCCATCTCATCGAGTCGATCTGCGACTGCTGTTGCCAGCATTGCAAGTTGGGTCCGAACATTGGAGACGTGGTCGGACAGTTCCGCCATTTCTGCCTCGGCCTCCGCTTTCTTGGCCTCTTTCTCGCTGACCCAGGTATCGGCTTCCTTCTTGGCCTCCTCGATGAGGCGCTGCGATTCGCCCTCTGCGTCGGCAATGAGCTGGTCGGCTGCCGTCTGGGCCGCTATCAGGGCACGACCGACGGCCGACTCGTCGGCCACGACGGTGGGCCCGGCCGCCACCGGCTTTGCAGCCTTGGCGGCAGCAAGCTGATCCTGCAGATCGCGGATCGTCCCCACGACCTCGTCGAGGAAGTCATCTACCTCATCGAGGTCGTAGCCCCGTAAGGCAGTCCCGAATGTCTTCTCTTCTACATCGGCTGGTGTGAGTGCCATTTCTCGAACCTTTCAGTCAACGGGGAGGATAAGAATGTGTGAGCCGCACGCCAAGGATCAGAAGACGTTGCGCAGGAGGCTTCGCAAGAGCTGGACGCCGATCAGAAGAATTATCGGTGACAGATCGAGGGCTCCTCCACCCATGCGAATTGGAGGAACTACTCGTCTGATCGGGTTCAGCGCAGGCAGGATGATGCGATCGAGCCCAGTCTGCAGACGGCCTAGCGGATGTCCGGGTGTCATCGGGATCCAGGACAGGACTACCCATGCGAAAATCGCGTAGAAGTAGATCTGGAGAGCGGTGCCGAGGAAATTGCCGATCACAGATCAGTCAATGTCGTCGAGCTCGTATGCGCCAAGGCCAGCAAGACGTCTTTTCTCGTCTCGACTCAGGGTCACACGAGGCGGGAGAACTGCTATCAGACCGTCCCCGACTTTTCTCATGGACCCATCCAACGCATAGATGAGCCCTGAAGAGAAGTCCACGACGCGCCGGACGAGGTCTGAGTCGGCGTGTCTCATGTCGAGGACCACCGGGGTCCGCTCACGGACTCGGTCCGCGAGCATCCTGGCATCACCAAACTCTTCGACCACGAGGATGTCGGACTGTATTTCGACCGGTCGCACCATCGAGGACGTCATGTCCGACGTCTCGGCTCGGGTCTGGGGCCGGATAGCTGTCCGCGAAGTGGGTGGCGGCTCGACCCGTCGTCCCTCGGGCATCGAGTCCACACCGTTGCGCATGGGTGGTGTATCCACGGCGCTGACACTAGAAGTCTCGACCGCCTCTGCGTCGATTTGATCCTCGTCTACCAATCCCAGGTACACGAGTGCTTTAGAGAAGAGTGAAGACATTGATCTCCGTCAATTGCGGGGGCCAAAGATAGCCCGTCCCACTCGAATGATCGAAGCACCTTCTTCGATTGCTATTTCGAAGTCGTCAGTCATTCCCATGGACAATTCACTCAACACGATGCCGGCATGGCGCGCACTGTCGAAGATCTCCTTCATCCGTCTGAAATAGATTCGAGTCTTCTCAGGGTCCTGCTCGGCTGGTGGTATGGCCATCAATCCATTTACCCGGAGACCGACCCCGGTCATCCAGTGGAGCATCTCGAGGGTCTCACCGGGAGGAATCCCTGATTTCTGATGCTCTTCTCCGATATTGATCTCAGCGAGGACCGGTGGCGCCAGCCCGGGGCCTTTGAGCCAGGCCTTGGCGAGAGACTTCCTGTCCATGCTGTGAAGCAAATGTGCAATCGGACGCACCAGACGCGTCTTATTCGACTGCAGGGCGCCAACGAAGTGCCAACGAATGTCAGAAGGAAGCAATGGAGCTTTCTCCGCCAGCTCCTGGGCCCGATTCTCCCCAAAGTCTCTATGGCCCTGTTCGTAGATCTTGGCGATCTCTTCGACCGACTTGGTTTTGGAGACGGCTACCAGCGTCACGTTCTCGGAAGCACGACCGGCACGCTCGGCAGATTCGCGAATTCTCTCTACCACGTCTTCAAAGCTCATTCCAGCCACCCGATCGAGGCCATCCTCGACAATGTCTGATCACGGCGGTGACTGAACCATCGGTCATCGTGTCTCGTGCAACTCCCGGCCGACCACACGGTCATGCCAGAGAGTTGTTCTGTGATCGATGCAATGAGATCTACCGACGTGGTTCCCCAGGACGTCTTTGAAAGATGAGTCGCGAATTGCTCAGACACTTCGGGCCCAACTTCGAAACAGCACCGGGCGATCCCGGGACCAACGAACCCTTGTCGAGGCTCGTGACCCGCATCCAGCATCGCTTGTCGCAACGCCTCCACACTCCCCTTTCGAACCCCCCGCCAACCGGCGTGGGCGACACCAATCGCATGTGGCGCTGTCACGGTGACTCCGAAGCAGTCAGCGGTGAAGACAGCAATCGGCATCCCTGGCTCAGTGGTCCACAGAGCATCGGCTTCTCCGGCATTCCCGGGCCGTATCACACGGATGACATCTGCCCCATGGACCTGGGTCACGGTTGACCACGATTCGCTGATCCCGAGATTCGCAGAAACTCGACGACGTGCCGCGGCGTCACTTCTGGTATCACCATCCGAGAAGTCGGTGAAAGCAACTCCTCCCACTCCGGGAGGTTTGATCATCCCTGGACGAAGTTGGGTATGTCGAGAGAGTCATCATCGCCAAACGACGTGAATCCCTCACTGCCTTCGCGTTGGCTTGGTCGATTCGGCTTGCGACGGCCATCGAACCCGGCCGCAATGACGGTGACCTTCATCTCTTCGCCGAGGTCGTCGTCGATAATCGCACCGAAGATGATGTCGGCCTCCCCGTCCGCGTGATCCGACACGACACGTGCCGCTTCTGTCGCTTCATGTAGCGTCATCGACGAGGGACCAGAAACGGATAGGAGGACGCCTTTGGCGCCGTCCATCGAGTTCTCCAACATCGGCGAGGAAATAGCCCTTTCAGCAGCCTGTCTCGCTCGGTTTTCTCCGGTCGCACGACCGATACCCATAACAGCGGAGCCGGCATCCGACATGATCGTTCGCACGTCAGCGAAGTCGACATTGATCAAACCGGGGGTAGTGATCAGGTCGGTGATACCGGTGACACCGCTCATCAACACTTCATCGGCGAGCCGAAACGTCTCGGCCATGGGGGCGTCTGGGTCACCGACGTCGAGGAGCCGGTCGTTCGGGATGATGATGAGCGTGTCGACGGCATCCTTGAGCGAGTCGATCCCCTGTTCGGCATGAACAGCTCGACGTCTCCCCTCGAAACCGAAAGGTCTGGTGACCACTCCAACCGTGAGCGCGCCCACCGACCTCGCCACCTCTGCCACCACTGGGGCCCCACCAGTTCCGGTGCCACCACCTTCGCCGGCAGTTATGAAGACCATGTCCGAGCCTTTGAGAACCTCTTCGAGATCGGAGCGATGCTCCTCTGCGGCCGCCCGGCCGATTTCGGGGTTGGCACCGGCGCCGAGCCCGCGGGTCACTTCCCGCCCGATGTCCAACTTGACGTCGGCGTCGCTCATGAGCAATGCCTGGGCATCAGTGTTGAGAGCGATGAATTCGACGCCCCGGACACCAGCATCGACCATACGGTTGACCGCATTCACGCCACCACCACCGATCCCAATCACTTTGATCACGGCGAGGTAGCCACCACTTGAATTGCTCACGGAACCTCCCTAGGGGAATTGAAAGCTGAAGTAGAGGTTTACCGTTGGACGGAGGCTAAGTAAACCCCAAATCACTAAGTCTCAACTTGAGGGTTAATGTTAAGGACCGGTTTCTTCCGGACTCGGCTGGTCGGTCACCTCCTCTTCGTCAGCCTTCGATTCCTCCCCCGCCCCGGCAGGGCTGATCGCCGGATGGGTCGGTGCTATCAAGACAATGGTTGCGCTTTTGTCGATGTCTTCGTTGAGCAGCGCCGCCAGGCTGAGAGCCTTGGATTCCATTTCAACCGGTCGACCCAACCGAACCTCGTAGCCTTGGACACTCGCCCACAATTCCTCACCATCGACACGCAAGGCGGCATTGTCCCGATACTCCGCGGCGAGCGCTGAGGAGAACTGCACTGCCCCGAGCAGGAACGGCGAGCCATCGACTTCTCTATCGGACATCTCGGGCAAATGCACCCACGGCAACGAGGAATCGGGTGTGCCGGGGCTGGGCAGGGCTGCTCCATCGACAGAATGCCTCGACCAGCCGTCCGCGGTCTCCACCCAGGCGACCGGGACTCGTTCGATAACTCTGACCACGACCTCGTCTGGCCAATTCTTGTAAACACGCGCGTCACGGATCCAGGGATCGGTGAGCAAATCCGCTTCAACGGCCCCCGCCCGGATCATCATCATTGGTGTCCCCGCCACGACCGCGTGAGCCGCGAGAACCTGGTTGGCATCACTCGCTCCAATTCCGGCCGTTTTCACTTGATTGACACTCAGCCACGGCGAAAACGCCAACCACACCAGGACACTCAGGACTCCCACCACGACCAAGAACTTGAGGAGGCGGCCCACATTTCGCTGGGCACGGCTTTCGGCCACTTCCCT
The DNA here is from genome assembly GCA_049686815.1 of Acidimicrobiia bacterium. GTDB lineage: Bacteria > Actinomycetota > Acidimicrobiia > Spongiisociales > ZC4RG35 > JBAVIK01. Next base: position 30,478 of record JBAVIK010000162.1, read on the forward strand.
GCGCCGCTCTTTCAACCTCGGGTCAATTGTCATCTTCGAACCCCACGAACTGGATTTCTGGCTCCAGCATGGTGCCGGTCTGTTCAAAGACCCGGCTTTTCACGCTTTCGACTAGAGCGAGAATGTCTGCAGAGGTCGCGGTCGAGTCGGCTACGAAGAAGTTGGCGTGTTTCGATGAAATAGAAACTCCGCCAACTGAAAGACCCTTTAGCCCCAATCCGTCAATGAGCTCGCCAGCTGTGCGCCCCTCCGGATTCTTGAACACACTACCGGCATTGAACGATCCGCCCGGTTGGTTCTCCTTTCTCCACCTTGTGATCCGCCGGATCTCCTCGCCGCCCCGGCCCGAAACATCCGGTGTGCCGGCAAATCGTGCCCACATAACGACCTCACCCGGCCGCACGTTTGAGTGGCGGTAGCCCATTTCCAGTGTCTCGCTGTCGGCGGATCTCTCGACCCCGGATCTGACATCGACCAGGTCGGCAGTCACCAGGACATCGGCAGTCTCCGCACCAAAGCAACCTGCATTTTGTCGGACCGCGCCGCCCACTGAACCAGGAACCCCTACGAAGAACTCGAGTCCCGACAAGCCCTCGACAACCGATGCTCGGGCAAGTTTGGGAAGTGGGACTGCGCCCCCAGCTACCAACTGATGATCCTCGAAGTGGTGTTTTGTGAATTCGCCACCGAGGCGAATAACGAGCCCGTCGTAACCGGCATCCGCAACGACCAGGTTGGAGCCGCGACCCAGAACAATCACCTGCTCGGATCGGGTGATCCCAGACGAGATGAGATTTCGAAGTCCGGAGACCGAGTTCACTTCCGCAAACAATTTGGCAGAGCCACCAGATTTGTACGTTGTCATCGGCCCCAATGGGACATCCGGGCGAAGTGTGCCATCTTCGTGAAATCGTTCAACGTTGCTCATTGGCCTTCGCCAATCGCTGGGCCAACTCAGCTGGGAGCAAGGTGATATCGCCGGCACCCATCGTTATCACAAAGTCGCCGTCACGGAGCATCGGTACCAGAGTGTCGGCAAGTTCGGCCCGATGGGGGACGTAATGGGTCGCTGCTCCCGACCTTTCGGCCGCGTCCGCCACCAATTCACCTGTGATTCCGGGAACGGGTGTCTCTCGGGCTCCATAAACGTCAGTAACGACCACTTCGTCAGCCTTTGCCAGAGCATGGCCGAACTCTTCACTGAATCGCTCAGTGCGTGAATACAGATGAGGCTGGAAGACTGCCCATACTTTCCCGGGTGCTACGGCACGGGCGGCCTCGAGAGTGGCCGTCACCTCGGTCGGATGATGTGCGTAGTCATCGATCAACGTCACACCCGAAACGGTTCCCCGGTGCTCCCATCGTCGACCGACGCCACGGAATTCACTTACCCCGTCGGCAAGGGCGTCGAGGGGGTATCCCATCTCGGCGAGAAGTGCAAGGGCGCCGGCCGCATTGGAGACAACATGGTTGCCGGGCAAGCCAAGCCGAACCTGTGTCGAGCCCGCTCCCCCACGCAGAGTGAAGCTCACACCCCCCTCTGCGTGCTCGACGTCGGAGATGACCCAATCGGCGCCGGCCGACTTGCCATAGGTGATCGTTCCCAAACGCGAGGCCAGGGTCGCCGCACCTTCGTCATCCAGACAGGAGACAACCGGCCCGTCCACAGCGGTTGCCACTCCTACAAAACTCTCCAACAGGTCACTTTCGGTTCCAAAATGCTCGAGGTGCTCAGCTTCGATGTTGGTGATGATGAGACCGTTGAAATGGATGCTCTCGAATGTCCTGAAGGCTTCATCGGCCTCCAACACCAGGAGGTCGGTGGATCCCTTGTGGCCATTCGTTCCCATACCAGTCATCTCCCCACCGATGACAAACCACGGGTCGACATCGGCCGCACGAAGAGCCGAGATCATCAGTGCCGTGGTCGTCGTCTTCCCGTGTGTTCCAGTGGCACCGACAGTGGAGATACCAGCCGATATGGCACTGAGTAGCTGCGGCCGACGCCACACCTCTACGCCGGCCCTCGTCGCTGCTGTCAGTTCTTCGTCATATTCCGGGACAGCTGAGGAGGCCACAACCAGGTCTGCCTGGACCGCGATATCCGGCCGGTGACCGGTGAATACTTCTATCCCGAGGTCAGCAAGACTCTGCAGAGATGCCCCACCGCGCAAATCCGACCCGGACACTTCGAGACCGTCGGCGAGCAGGATCTTGGCGAGAGCGCTCATCCCCGCTCCACCCGCTCCGACAATGTGGATCCGTTGATAGGGGAGATTCACGCCGCCTCCAAGAGCTCTCGAGCAATCGTCACTGCGGCTTCAGGCCTGGCTATCGCGCGAGCCGAATTCCGCATCTCATCGAGCTTCGCATCGTCGAAGATCGTCTCCTCGACAGTTACCCGAAGAGCTCCGAGATCGTTTTGTGGCACTGTCACGGCGGCTCCTGATTCAGTCAGAAACCTCGCGTTCTCCTCCTGATGCCCCGAAGAGCCGAACCGGCCAGGGACGAGGATCGAAGGAGTGCTCGTCGCAGTGAGCTCTGCCACCGCGCCCCCAGCCCTCGCCAACACCAGGTCCGATACTGCGAAGAACAACTCCATCGAGACCTCGAATCCGATTCGGACCCAGTTCACCTCAGGGGCCGCGCTCCGGTGTTCCAACCCGCCGAGATGGCCTGGACCGGTCAGGTGAACGATCTGGAGCGGGGATCCCGTCCAGTTCTCAGCGATACCAATTACCGCATCGTTGAGGGCGGCGGCACCCAATGATCCACCGAAAACCCCCATCACCGGAATCTCGGATTCGATCCCGTAGTGGAGCAACCCTTTGTCGCGCAGAATCGATCGATCGAAGTCCCAGAACGGCCGTCTGACCGGATTACCGACCCAACTCGCATGGGGCAGCCCCTTGGTGTCGGGGAAGGCCGAGAAACTCTTGACCGCCCATCTCGCCGAAACCCGATTGGCTAGGCCAGCGTGAGCGTTCTGCTCAGCGTTGAAAAAGGGCACTTCGGTCCGCCGGGCCGCCAACCCGGCCGGGATGGTCACGTATCCACCCATACCCAGAACAACCTCAACGCCAGAGTCCTCGATCGCTTCTTCAATGTGCTTCCTGGCCCGTAGAACGGCTCCAGGGATGAGGAGGTTCTTGGTCGTCAGCGATCTCTGCAGGCCACGCAATTCAACCTGCAGGAACGGAAATCCTTCGGACGGGTAGACCTCGGCCTCGAGTCGTGAGCCACCGACAAACATCACATCGTCGCGGGCGACACCCAAGCTGACCAGGGCCTCCCCGACGGAGAGACCCGGGAAGACGTGACCCCCGGTCCCTGCCGCAGCGATCAACACCTTCATCGGCGCGGCTGCACTCCACTCTGCGCGATATTCACCAGAACGCCAAGCGCAGCCATCGAGACGATCAACGCAGTGGAGCCGAACGAGACGAAGGGCAGCGCAATGCCGGTGATGGGTATCACACCAAGGACTCCCCCGATGTTCACCAAGGCCTGGAATGAGAGCCAGACGGTTATTCCTGCGGCAACCATTCGTCCGAACGGGTCCGGAGCCCTGACCGCAACCATCCACCCGACGAAGGCCAACACCACAAAAAGACTGATGACGGTGAGGCCACCGATAAGACCAGTCTCCTCGCCGATGATGGCGAAGATGAAATCGGTGTGAGCGTTTGGCAGGTAGAACCACCTGGCCCGACTGGCCCCGAGGCCGACCCCGAAGATCCCCCCATCACCGAGGGCGTAGTAGCCCTGAATAACCTGATATCCATTCCCCGACGAGTCTGCAAACGGATCCAGGAAGGCCTCGATTCGGGCGGCGCGATACGCCTCGTCGAACGCCAGGAATGTCACAGCCACGGCAATCGCGATACCGAGTAACGCCACATACCTCAAAGGGGTATCGCTGGCGATGATGACCGCCATGGCCGCCGCGCCAATGATGATCGTCGTGCCCAGATCGGGCTGTTTGATCACAAGCACACCGATCACGCCAACGGTCGCCATGACCGGGACCATGAAATGGCCGAAACGGTTGAGGAGTTTCGCCTTTCGCTCCAGCAAGTAAGCCAGGATGAAGACCACCGCTACTTTCGCCACCTCGGACGGCTGAAACGAGACAAAAGGCAGCGGAATCCAGCGCTGGGCGCCACCGATGACCGGACCGACCACCAGGACTGCCACAAGCAGACCCACCGTCCCGATGAACAAGGGGATGGCAAGCTTTCGATAGATCCGGTAAGGAACGCGGCTAGCGACTAGCAAAGCCAGGGTGCCCAAGCCGACGCCGATGAGTTGTCTCTTGAAGAAGTAGAGCCGGTCGGCAGTCTGGTCGAACGCTACGGCCGATGACGCCGACTGTGTCGCCCCTAGACCGATCACCACCAGCACAACGACGAGTACGAGCAAAGTGGTGGCCGTCCGATTGTTGGACTTTTGCCGCTCGGCGCGATCACGAGCGGCCGCCCTGACTTTGGCGATGGAGGTGACGTTGGTGGTAGTCATGTCCTTGACGCTCCCATTCTTTCATGCACCAGCTCCACAAACCGGTCACCTCGAGCTCCATATGACTCGAACTGATCAAAGCTGGCGCATCCCGGAGCGAGCAAGACGGTGTCTCCGGGTGTTGCAACTTGTGCGGCCATCTCGACCGCCAGCTCGAGAGTCCCGGCGAAACGACCGCGATCTCCCGCAGCGTCGGCGATGACATTGCCGGCTTCACCGATTCCAAGCAGAACGCGAATATTCGGCTCGCGTCCGATGGGGGCCACGTCCAACCCTTTGGATTTTCCCCCAGCAATTAGAACGACAGAGTCGTTTGCCCGAATCGACGCGATTGCGGCGTGTGGGTTCGTCGCCTTCGAATCATCGATCCAGGTGACTCCGCCGCCCCTGTAGACCACGCTTCGTCGGTGAGGGCCCGGCCCGAACCTACGGGCTGTCGCTCCAACATCCTCCGCTGAGGCACCCATCCTCATGGCGAGAGCACTTGCCGCAGCGAGGTTCGAAAGATGTGTTGGATCGTTGGAGGGGATCTCGGCGAGATCGACAACCATCTCTCCAACCGCAAGGACACCGTCGTCCACGCCTCCGCCCCCTCCCGGGTTTCGTGAGCCAGACACCGGATATAGCTCAGCGTGGGCGGATCCGGCGAGCGCAGTGGCTCCAGGGTCGTCGGCGTCGTACACGAGGAGATCTGCTGACGTTTGGTTTCGGTAGATGTTCGCCTTGGCGCTTCGGTAGCCGTGTTCCGACCCGTGCCAGTCGAGATGGTCGATAGCAACATTCGTGATCGCTGCGGCAACCGGGTGGAATTCCTCGCAAAAACGGAGTTGAAAACTCGAGACCTCAACCACGAGAGCGTCGTGCTCGCTGACGACGAAGTCGGAGAGAGGGGCTCCGATGTTCCCGGTCGCCGGTGCATCGATTCCTGACGCCTCCATCATCATGGAGGTGGCCTCAGTGACACTGGTCTTGCCGTTTGTGCCGGTTATCGCGACCACGGGACAGTTGATGTGGCGCCAGGCAAACTCGACTTCACTCCAAATCGGCACGCCTGATTCGAGAGTTTCGACCACCGGCAGAGACCGCTCCGAGAACCCGGGGCTGGCAACGACGATGTCGATACCAGTCAACAATCCGGCATCCCAGACACCGCTCGATAGCGAAAAGCCCTCCTCGAGTGCGGTGGTACTCGCTGATTCGTCGAAGAGGGTCACGGTCATCCCGACTCTTCTTGCCAATCGGGCCGCCGCCATCCCCGATACACCTGATCCGAGTATGAGAACCCGAGTCACAGGATGTCCTCGAGTCCCAAGAAGTCTCCATAGAAGAAGCCGAGCCCGAGAGCCACGCCGATCCCGGTGAGGATCCAGAATCTGATGACCACCGTTGTCTCCGGCCAGCCGCCGAGATCGAAATGGAAATGGAGCGGAGACATTCGAAATATTCGCTTGCCGGTCATACGGAAACTCGCCACTTGGAGGATCACCGAGACCGTTTCAGCGACGTAGATCGCTCCCAGCACCGCCAAAAGGAGTTGTGTGTTGGTGAGCAGCGCCAGAGCTGCCAGCAGACCGCCGATTCCTTGACTTCCCACGTCACCCATGAAGATCTTGGCCGGTGGGGCGTTCCACCACAGAAAACCGAGGATGGCACCAAACATGGCTGCCGACACCATGGCGAGCTCGAGCGGATTCACCGCCTGGTAGATGTCCGGGTTTCTGAACTGCCAAAAAGCGATCACGGTGTACGAAGCGACAACCAGCGCCGACGTTCCGGCAGCTAATCCGTCCATCCCATCTGTCAGGTTCACTCCGTTGGCGGCTCCAGTGAGCATGAGGAGAACCCAGACGACGAAGAAGGCTCCGAGATCAATGCCCAGTGGGCGGACAAACGAGATCTGGGTGACTATGCCCGCTTCGGTAGCTCCCCATGCGAAAACTGCTGCGATGGTCAACTGCCCACCGAACTTGACTGCTTTGGACAGCCCAAGACTGCGTTGTCTCGAATATTTTGTCCAGTCGTCCAGGAGGCCGACAAGACTCATACCCAGGAGTGCGAATATGGCCAGCCAACCCCCGGGACTTATGGGCCGCCATTCCAGGCTGAATCCGCCCGCCCCAATTATTCGGACGTGGGCGAGAAGCCATCCGATCACGGCAGCCGCAACAAAGACAACTCCACCCATGGTTGGAGTGCCCTGTTTGTGGGCGTGCCCCTTTATGTCCTCTTGGATGAATTGACCAATCTGGCGTCGCCTGAAGAAGCGGATCGCATACGGAGTCACGAAGATCGAAGTGATCAGTCCGACGGCCGCGGCTATCAGGAGCGGAATCACAGAGCAACACTCCCGGAGCCGCCCTGGCGCCCGGTGGGCTTGCGGCGGGCGTCAAGCGCCTCTCGAGCAACCTGTCGATCATCAAATGGGACACGTCGATCGCCTAGATCCTGAACGGGCTCATGCCCCCGTCCCAGGACAAGCACGATGTCACCGTCCTCCGCGAGGTCTATCCCATGCTGAATCGCAGAGCGGCGGTCCACTTCCACGACCGAATCGCGAGTCCGGGGGATCCCCGACACCACGGCCGAAACGATCCTGGCCGGGTCCTCCGTTCTCGGATTATCGCTAGTGATAACGGCAACATCAGCTTTGGCAGCTGCAGCGCCCATCAAGGGACGCTTCTCTTGGTCACGGTCACCTCCAGCCCCGACCACCGCTATCACCCGCCGAGCGCCGATCGATCGCGCCGCAGCAATCGCCTCGACAATCCCTTCGGGGGTGTGGGCGTAGTCAACGATCACCTTGATTGGATCCGAGGCCGAGACGATTTCGTAACGACCCGGCACCTTTGCCAGGTCGGTGAGTCCCAAGAGCACGTCGGCATAGTCCAGTCCCGCCGCCATCGCACAGGCCACTGCCATCAGAGCGTTGTCGAGATTGAACGTCCCAATGACAGGGGCCACGACGGTATCGCTCCCCCAAGGCGTCACCAGCCGAAACTCGACCCCACGTGCAACGGCGCGCTCCCCTTCCCGTCTGACGTCACCATCCCGTCCGACGGTCAGGAGATCTTTCGAATACTCACGGGCAATCTCACGTCCCGTCGAATCATCGATGTTGACCACTGCCGTTCCCACTTCGTACTCCTCGAAGAGACGGGTCTTGGCAGCCCGATAGCGCTCCATATCCCCGTGAAAGTCGAGATGGTCCTGAGAGAGGTTGGTGAAGGCCGCCACTTCGAACCGGGTTGCAGCCACACGACCCATCTCCAGGGCATGAGACGAGACTTCGGCTGCAACGAGCTGGGTGCCAGCGTCCAGCATTTCCTTCAGCAGCCGCTGAAAATCCGATGCCTCGGGGGTGGTGTGCGCCGATTCGATGGTCCCACCCGCGATCCGGGTGTGGATCGTGCCGATCAGCCCCGCGCTGATACCCGAAGTCGATGCGATCGACTCGATGTAATGGGTGACGGTTGTCTTGCCATTTGTGCCGGTGACGCCGATCACCTTCATCGAGGCTGACGGGTCTCCGTGAACCAGCGCAGCTAGGGGGCCCAAAGCGCGCCGGCTGTCGCTGACGATGACTTGCGGTGCCTCCACGCTCAGTCGATGCTCTACACACACGGCGCTGGCACCTCGGGCGAGAGCTGCAGGAACGAATTCGTGCCCATCAAAATTGGCACCCCTCACGGCGACAAACAACACCCCGGTGTCGGCCTGCCTCGAGTCGTGGGTGACGTCGTATATGAGAGGGTTATGTGACGGGTCGACGGCATCGACGATGCCATCGACGGCGGCGGCGAGCTCGATCACAGTCTTACTGGCGCTCGCCATCGGGTGTCACGCCTAGTCGGTGGAGCGCCTGCTCCATTACGAGTGAGAACACCGGTGCTGCCGCCGAGCCTCCAGTCCGGTAGTCATAGGAGGGTGAGTCGATCACGACGGCCACAACGATCTGAGGATCTGAGACCGGTGCGAGACCCACAAACGACGCCCGGGTGTCGTCTGTGTATCGACCGTCGACGCCAAGCTTGTTAGCAGTGCCTGTCTTCCCACCGACGCGGTATCCATCGACGGCGGCCCCTGAACCAGTGCCACGTTCCACCACCGAGGCCAGCAACTCTCTCATCAGCAATGCAGTGCTCGAAGAGACGACCTGGCGGCTTTGAATACCAGCTACCTCCGTGGCGCCGTCGACATCCGTTTTGGATGAAACGATGTGAGGGGTGGTCCACACCCCATCGTTTCCTATCGCGGCGTAGGCGGCAGCCATTTGGAGCGGAGACGCCGCTACCGAATAGCCGATCGCGGCCGAGGCCCAACACGTCTCGCAACCGGCCTCGAAATTGAGAAGACCGGGTGTCTCCACCGAGTAGTCGATGCCAGTCCTCCTTCCCAGCCCGAACGCTTCGATGTAGTCGATCAAACGCTCCTGCCCCAGTTCGTCGGCGATCTTGATGGTCCCCACGTTGGAGGACCGAGTGAAGATCTCTGCCACCGTCATGTCACGTGTCTCATGCTCCGCGAAGTCGCGATAGCAGCCAAAGAGATCGTCGTCTTTCGAACGGCATGCGTCTTCACGCAGTTCCAGTACGTCGCCGACTTCGGGGATCACCGTGCCGATCTCGACCTCGGACTCTTCGAGTGCTGCGGCGACGGTGATGAGCTTCTGTGTAGAACCCGGCTCGAACATGCCGCGGACCACGAAGTTGGAGAATGAACGGCAGGTAACCGGATCGTCGGAGCGTTCGCACTTGGGATCGAGGGTCTGTCGGGTTTGCGGATCGAAAACGGGTGCCCCGGCCATAGCAAGGACCTCACCTGACTCGACGTCGAGGACGACCACCCAGCAAGAATCGGCGTCGGTGCGATCGATGGCGTCAATACATGCTTGCTGTGCCTGATATTGAAGCGGGATGTCGATCGTGGTGTTCAGGTCCAGCCCTGGGACCGCAGGGACGATGTCACTGATCCCTTGGAGGATCGGTGTCCCATCGAGGCCACGTTCGAAGACGGCCCGACCCGGGACACCGGTCAGCTCCTTGTCGTAAACCAACTCCAGGCCCTCTTGACCTTCGCCATCGATGTTCACGAAACCTGTCACGTGGGCGGCGACCTCGCCTGCTGGATAGATCCTGGTCGGCTCAGGTAGTGAGTAGACACCTCTGATCTCGAGACCGAGAATCTGGTCGGCCATGGCATCGTCGACCTGGCGTTTCAGATAGACGAAGTCCCTGTCGCTGGTGAGGCGAGTCAAGAGAGTGTCGCTATCGACTCCCAGCAGGCCGCCAACTTGTTGCGCCACCCAGAGCGGCTCTTCGATCTGATTCGGAACCGCGTACAGACTCTGTGCTTCGACGGTCATGGCGAGCAAGTCGCCATTGCGATCGAAGATCTTGCCGCGCTGCGGTGCGAGATCACGAGACACGAGACGCTGGTTCAGACCTTGTTCCGCCAGCTCGGGGGCGGCGAACACCTGAATCTGCACGAGCCTGTAGCCCATCCCAATCCACGCTGCCATCACTACGACGGCAATGATTGCGATTCGGATCTTGACCGGGTTTGGACGCCTCGATCTCTTAACGGTCGTCATGGCACGCCAACTCCAGGCTGGATACCCGGAGGGGAGGTGCCCCGCTCGAAGTCCCGGTTCCAGCGCATAGACCGGTCATCATTGGTTGGCGGCGACCGGTTGCTTCTCAGCAACCATTGGAGCCGGTGTATCGAGATCCACGAGGATCGTGTTCGTCTGAGATGGAATCACCAGACCGAGCTCTTCAGCGAGCGGTGAGATCCTGGCCGGATTCTCGAGTTGGGCGATTTCCAGACTCAGCTGGCGGTTTATCACCGACTGTTCCGCAATCGCTCGATCGAGCTCAGCAAGTTCGAAGGCTGCCCGATCGAGGCTGGTACGCGCAAAGCCGAGACCCAGGAATGCCACGATCGCAATCAGGGCCACGATCGTCCACGGTGCGACCGAAGGCTTCCGGAGCGTCCTGCCTTTTAGTACCCGGAAACCATCACGGGTCGCTGTGCGCGGCCGCGGGCGTGCCGTCATGCGGCCACCTTCTCGGCTCCACGAAGCACGGCCGATCGCGCCCGTCGGTTTGCTTCCACTTCTGCTTCTGAAGCACGTAGCGGCTTCCTGGTCAAGATGCGCAGCTCCGCGGTCACACCGCAGCCACAGATCGGCAGGTCCGGAGGACAGATGCAGCCAGTGGCGCCAGCGGCGAAGCGCTGTTTCACGATCCGATCCTCCAGCGAGTGATAGGAGATAGCCACCACCCGCCCTGCATCAGCCAAGACGGTGATTGCCTGATCGATGCCTTGTTCAACCGCTCTCAGCTCACCGTTGACTGCGATTCGTATCGCCTGGAAGGTACGTCGGGCGGGATGACCCGCCCGACGTCGGGCCGCTGGCGTTGCGTCTGTGATGACGGTGGATAGCTGGGCAGTGGACTTGATCGGTCTGGCAGAGACGATGGCCCGAGCGATCCGACGCGCCATGGGCTCCTCGCCGTACTCTCGAATGAGCCTGGACAGGTCCGCTTCTGACCATTGGTTGACAACGATGTCCGCGGAGACGGAGGCGTCCGGCCCCATCCGCATGTCGAGTGGTCCGTCGTGGCGGTATGAGAAGCCACGAGACGGCTCGTCGAGTTGGCGTGACGAAACTCCAAAGTCGAAGAGAACTCCGACGGGTGCCTCATCGAGTGTCGAGGTGACGATTTCGGACAAGTCGGTGAAGTTGGCCCGTATCGCCGTGATCCCCAGCGCTGCTGCGTTGGCGACAGCTTCCGGGTCGCGATCGATTCCAACAATTGTCACATCGTCTCCAAACTCGTCCAACAGATACCTGCTGTGACCACCACCTCCGAATGTCGCGTCGATCACGACTCCCGGCATGGTGGGGGCGAACAGCCTGGCCACCTCCTCAACCAGGACCGGCAGGTGGTATTGACCATCTCGTCTCGGGCCGTCCTGGTTCATTGCCAGCCCCCCGGGCGCTGGTACCAACTAGAAGCGGGCGGAGTCAGGGGCCTTCCAATTGGTTCCGGGGGGCTGGCAATGAGCCAAGCCAGTGTTCTCTCTCAGTCCTCCTCGTCCAGATACACCTCATCACCCATCGCACGGTCGTCGAGGTATCGATCCTTCTCCCACAGCTCGACGTGATCGAACACACCGACCACGGCGACTTCAGTGGCCGACCCGAGATTGGCGAAGGCTCGCAAGTCGGGTTTGACCAGAACTCGACCCGACTTGTCAAGGGACTGGAGATCTGCGCCACCAAAGACGGTTCGCGAGAATCGCCGGCCGTCTTTGTTCTGTGGACGGTCAGTCACTTCTGAGGCCTTCGCTTCGAAGTCGTCGGCGGCAAAAATGGCCAACTGGCCGTCTTGCCCTTTGGTGACAACACATCCGTCTTCGAGACGACGTCGGAAAGAGGAGGGCATAACCACCCTCCCTTTGTCATCGAGACTGTGGAAGTACTCACCGAGGAACACTTCAGCTCTCTTCCGTCCGTCGTCACTTGCCTAACCCCTTGCCGGGTTCGAGCCACTATGACCCACTTCCCCCCACTTGTCAACCTTTTCCCCCCACCTGACTTCACCAGATGATCCGCTGAGCACCACTGGGTCGACTTTGGAAGTGACACAGGAAGGGAGAAGGTGAGCGAGCGGCAGACCGAAGCGGTCACACTCTACGAAATGGACCTTTGGTCACTTTGGGTTCAGCAGCGGAGGCCCGAAGACCTCAAGGGGGGCCGATCAGGCCGATTCGGCAAGAAGATAGGGTTGCCAATCAGGGTCAACCTGGAAGCCGGTTGACGCGTAGATCCAGGCGAAGCGTCGCGGTGGCCCGGGGACGGTGCGAAGGCTGAAGCCACTTTCGTCTGGCGTTCGATCCCCTTTGCGCACGTTGCAGGAGCGACAACATGCGACCACGTTCTCCCATGTGTGATCGCCCCCACGTGACCGGGGCTTCACATGATCCAATGACTCGGCCGGACCGCCACAGTACTGACATTGATGACCGTCTCGACCAAAGACAGCCCTTCGAGTGACCGGCACCGCTCGTCGGTATGGCACGGTCACGTACCTGGTCAGCCGCACGACCGATGGCAGGTCAAACGACAGCGACTCTGAATGCCAGACTTCGTCCCGCGATACGACAACCCTTGCCTTGTCGGTCAGGACGAGTATCAACGCCCTCCGCTCACTCACCACGGAGAGTGGCTCATAGCTGGCATTTAGAACTAGTGCTC
>JBAVIK010000163.1:0-9254 GCA_049686815.1 Acidimicrobiia bacterium
CTGCTCCGCTCTGAGACGATCAAACCGGCTGCTTTGAGCACGTTGAAGTGACCGGACATCGTCGGTTTCGCCAGGTCGAAATGGTCGGCGAGCTCGCCTGCGGTCTGGTCGCCTTCGGTGAGGAGACGGAGGATCTGTCGACGCGTCGGATCGGCCAGTGCCCGGAGTGTCTCGTTCATGCCCATAGGAGAATTCGTTACTTAGCGAACAAACGAAACAATAGCTCCACTTGGCGAGAATCTGATTCAGAGCCCACATCCGGGCGCGGTGTAAGAATCGCTGCTCTGGTGCGTCGAACTGTCATGCGACCCACAAGCCCATGACAGGTCGAGGCTCAGTGAGGAGTCTCTTGTACGAGCGCTGCGCTGGAGTAGCTTTAATCGCGGACTCGCCGCAGGATTCGACTCGACCAGGTTCCCACGCGGTCTGAGGGGAGAATCTCAATGAAGTTGCTCGTGATTGCATTCGTGGTTGCTGGAGCGGGTCTGGCCGCCGGATTCTTCGCACAGAACCTCTGGGGGGATGACCCAAGTGTCGAGGGGGCGGCCGCGGTGGGGGCAGAGGTGCTGGATTGCCCTTCAGGCATCATCCTGACGTCATATGCCGGTGGATCCCGGGTTTTTGCGATGGGTCGCACCCCATCTGGCGACTGGGTTCAGGTGAGGGATCTGTCCTCTCCCGACCGTACGGTTTGGCTGTCGGCGTCTGAAGTCGAACTCGATGCCGATATCAACGGTTTACCGGTTGCCGAATGTCCCGACACGGTTGGTGATGTGGGCGCACTTGCGACGACCACAACCACCATCGCCGGATCCACGACCACGACCATCATCGAGTCCACGACAACATCGGTGGAATCGTCGACGACGACGTCGAAGGCGACCACGACCACGGACCGACCCACCACCAGCAGCTCCACGACCACCACACCCCCGGACACGACGCCGCCCGAGGTGAAACAGCCATCTCTCAACCCTTCGGAGATCTGGGAGCTGGACTTCCCAGGCCTCCCCTGCCCGGCGGAAACACCCCGGGTGTCGACGATCACCGCTGTGGTCACCGACAACGGCTCGGTGGCTTCTGTGACCGCCAGTTGGACCATCAACGGGAACCAGACAATGAAGGTCATGTCCAAGTCGGGGAACACCTACACCGCCACATTCGGTCCTTACCCCTACGGGACGGTCCCCGACAACGCGAGCCAGGACTTCGTCATCACAATTCGCGCTCTTGACTCGTCCGGTAATCAGGCGAGCGCCACCCGCACCTTGACATTGACCAGCTCTGGAGAATGCCTCATATGAGTCGCGGTCTGCGAGTGGCGGTGAGCATCCTCGGTGGTGTTGTCATCTTCGGTGTGTTTGCACTGGCCGGATTTGCCGTGGCCGATCGCTCAGGGAGTGAAGCACCGGTTTCAGCAGAACTGGCGATCGTGACGCTCACCGAGTATCCGCTGCAGCCCGCCCAGGACGACAGGGACGCTCAGTTCGAATACTTGGGCGCCGAATTGGAGAAGACCACGCTTGCAGTGGAGAGCGGGGATGCCACCGACCTCGGTGCAGCGTCTGTCGGCGGCCAGACCACGCGCACCATCATCGTTGACACCACACCCGAGGACGAGAGCACCACGACAGTGCTTGCAGACGACGGCGAGGGGTCGACCGGAACGGTCCCCGAGGTGGTCGACGACTCTCTCTTTCCGCTAGACGAGCTGGGGCTCGTCGACGTCATCGTTGCCGACCCTGTCGGCCCGCTCCTCATCGACCTGTGCGCCGGCCCCGAACGTCTACCCGAAACACCGTTCGGGTGCCCCTTGGGATTCGGCGGGTCGATCTTCACCAGCGACGAGACCATCGACCCGACCATCCAGGCGAGTGTCTTTCGCTCGATCGCCTGTGAGGCATCCGATCCGGAGAGGCTGGGTCTCGGCGTGCGTGCAAGTGAGCCTGGTGTGCTCGACCTGACGCTTTGGCCCGGTCCGCAGGACTCAGAACCGACGCCCGACGCCTTCACCGGTACCTACGAGGTGCCGTCAGATATCGCAGCCGAATATGTCGACGGAGAGGGACCGCTACCGATCTTCTGTATAGATGTGCCCGCCATCGGAGGAAACCTGGTGGCAGAACACTTCCTCACCTCCAGCTACCCGCCGAGGGACGGAGTGCCGGGCCCCGTCAACCGCGACCGGATTGCCAACCAGTCTGGTCGACCACCGACAGCAATAAATTCGAGCGGTGTGAGCATCTTGAGGGTGCGCACCATCAGTTCGGAAGAAGAGACCGTTTGGGTCAAAGCAAGGCAAGTCGGATTCGATCTCGACGTCGAAAGTGCCTGCAACACAGCCGGAGCGTCTACTTCCGGCGGCCCGAGAGGCCCTTTCCCGGGTGGGGAGTCTGAGGCCGATGTGGTCGCCGCCCCTGCGCCGGGCTATCCCCATCCCACCAATCCCTTTCCCGACGATTGGCCTTACGACCCGCAGTACAACGTCTACACGATCTACCAGATGGACCTCGAGCCGGCGTCCATCTATGCAATATGCACCTACTTCGTAGGCCCTTTCGACGCGATCGTCCAAAGCGAAGCTGCTTTGGTGAATACGCCCGGTTCGCACGGTGTGGAGGTCCATGTCGCCGGTGTCGCCGGCAACGGGGTGGAACCCGAAACCGAAGTGCTCGGACACGAGGTTGTGATACAGGGATGCGGCACTACCTCTATCGCGTATCCCGGACCAAGAGCTGTGATTCAACACGACTACTCCTGTTCGATCGGGACTCTCTCCCGGCTCGTCAACGAGGAGGGCTTTCGGGTGACGACTCGGACCGCAAGCCTCGAGGGTGAGGATGTCTACACCGAGGCATGGGTTCGGGTCGACCCCGATGATGTCCTCTGCGTCACCACCTGTGAGACCACCAGCACTTGGGTCACGGCGATTCCGATCGAAGGCTTCGACCCGACGCCCTCCGGGCGGAGGAACGGGCACATCGCCACGCTCCAACTGGAGGTGGTCTTCACACCCAACCAGAACGGATGGTCGGATTGGTATCTCGGATCATCCGACGTCTTCGACAACAACAATCCAGAGCTCCCACCAAATCCTCGTGTCGCCGTCGCAATCCTGGAGATATTTCAAAACCAGGTCGGCAATAGTGCCGACGCGACAGTCAGCCTCGACGTGAGTGCAGATCGGCCGGTTGCCCTCTCGTTGGAAGTCGATCCTGAATATCCGACCTGTCCCGCTGATCCCGGGACAACCCCGGTGACTCGCTATGAAGGCGTCCTGGGCCGGGTCACCTTGACCGGGCTGTGCTTTGGCGTCGATTACCCGATAACCATTGACGCCATCGCTCCAGGAGGAGAGTCCACACGAGTGGTTCAGGTGGTCAGAACCGTGAACGGTTCTGTGATGAACATTCGAGCCAGTATCCGGCTCGAACCGCTGCCATCGATTGGGGGGCAGTGGAGACAGCGGTTCAATGGCGTCCAAGTCGGTCATTCCGGTGCGATGCCCTCAGGCTATGGCCATTTCGACTCGTTGCCACTCACACCAGTGCTCAGCGGGGGCGGCCCAGGTGGTGGGTGGGTGACCGCTCCCGGAAACGTGATTTGTGATGGAGGCACGATTCCCCCGGCCCCACGTGAATGGTCGCTCAATGGCGTGCCATTGCGATCATTCGGGTACATCGTCCAATCCTCGGTGACCCGGGAGCGGTATTTCACCTCCTCCGGTCTTGGCTCATGCGAGCCCAACCGAAACAACCCGGACGCCCCGCTCAATGTCAGCGTTGACGAGGTGATCCGGTGGAATGCCAGGGACTTGACCGTTCAGCAACTCCTCGATGGGGTAGATATCACGACCCCCACCCGCTACGGCACTGCAACCTTGACTCTGCATGCGGAACTCGATCCGTTCCGACGATGACTGCAACCACCGTTCGGAGACATCCAGGTTCAGATCTGATCGTCCCAAGCCACTCCGTAGAGCTGTATGGCCTCGGGAAACCCCTTGAGACCAACCCTGCCCTGGTCTTCGAAGACGAAGCCTTTTCCGATACTGAGATCTCGAACCGCTCCTGAAGTGAGAATCTGGCCGCCGTTGGCATGGGCGCAGAGCCGAGCGGCGAGATTGACGGCGGCGCCGAACAAGTCGTTGCCTTCTTCGACTGGCTCCCCGACGCTCAGGCCGATCTTCACCTCCAGAGCTGAGTGGCCAACGGTCCCGAGCTGGGCCGCTTCTCGTTGTATCTCTATCGAAGCAGTTACAGCCTTCTGCACCGAGTTGAAAGTGGCGAAGACACCGTCACCGGTGTGTTTCACCTCACGTCCGCGGTACTGATCGAGCGCTTTGCGCACTACCGTGTTGTGGCGGCGGAGGAGGTCGAGAGCGGCATCATCTCCGCTGACAGTGCTAACAGCAGTCGATCCGGCGATGTCTGTGAACATGATCGCCCTCAATGCAGTGTCTGGCTTGCCGTCGACTGTCACACGATCGTTTTCGTCCTTTCCGGTCAGCCCCATGAAGGTCGCCAGGGTTGAGTCCTCGACCTGAATCACATTGTGAGGCATAAGACCATGGGCAACCTTGTGGCACGCCCGTAAACTGTCCTCGTCGGGTGCGTCTACAAGACAAAACGCCTTTCCGCCCACTTCCGCCGACACCCAATAGCTGAGAAACTCGACACCGAAGTCATCCTGAATCTCTAGATCGCGTTGATGGGCTGCCGCGACGTCATCGGGGGTCGCGTCGCCGAGCCCGTCGTGCACATCCATGTATAGAGCCATCGCAAAGATGCTACGTGCCCCTAGGCAAGTTGGCTTGTCGCAGTAGAACCATCACCCCGGTTCATGGCCCGAAGCCAGCTTGTGGTCAGGTATCGTGTCTGGGCGTCCGTCCTCTCCCGGGACCCAAACTCCACTTGTGCCAGGTTGAAACGCGTTGTTTGCCGCCTCCAAGAGCATCTTGCTCAAGTCGACCACCGAAGGTGATGATCCCCGAATCTCTTGAACGAAGTCTTCGAAGATCTCACGGGCCTGTTGGCGTGACCGGTTGAACCTCCTATCGACGGAGTCTCGTATGCGCCGTCGCAAGGGGTTGAAAGCTCCCGCGACCAGCAACGTCGAGGCTGCAACGCCAACAGCGCCCGGCGACGGGAGCAGCCACGAGATGAGGGTCACAGTTCCGAAGTAGAGGGCTCCCAGTGCAGCTAGCACCAGACCGTATGTGACGGTCCTCGAGATGAGCCGGTCGACCTCGAAGAGCCGGAAACGCATAATGGCTGCCCCGACTCCGATCGGGATGGTGGCGCTCACCGGTATCGCAGCGAATAGGAGCCAAGCGATCCAGCGTCCGCTGGGAGCGGGGTTGCGTGCGAGCACAGCCAGTGCCACCAGGAGAATCACAACCAGCATGCATAGCGGAGCGACCACCAGCTTGGTCTGCTGGCGCTCTTCGGCTGTGGAGAACCGCCTGTAGCGGAACAGTTGACACCCCATTCCAACCACGAGGATCCCGACCCAGATAACGGTGGATAGTTGGCTCCGCCAGCCGGCCATCCCACCGCCCTCCATGGTCGTCATGACAACGGTGCCGATACCCGGCTCGATCGCCAGCGGAACGAGCATCAACGGTCCGAGCCATCGGCTCCACGTGGGAACGAAAACACCGTTGGGAAACAGACTGAGTGTGAAGGCTCCCGTGATCGCGAACGCAGCACCTGCCGCATCGAGCGAGTGTTCGAGGATTGGTATGCCCTCTAGTGCGAGCAGGGCACGGGAGGAGAAGCCGTATATAGCGACGAGAGTGGCGGTGAACAGGAGCGCCATCGAGTCGACGCGCCGCTTCCAGAAAACGTAGACCGCGATGACCACGACGGCGGCATAGGGAAGGGCGAGTGCGATCGTTATCATCAATCGCAGGTCGATTCCGAGTTCGACGAAGAGGTCGGTCAGGGGCGCCATCGCCACCAGCATCGGGTCGGAGTAGACGCGGATGAAGCCGGTCGCGACCAGAACGGTCATGCTGGTGACGAACACGATCCAGCCCGTCTGGGCGGCGACCAACCTGGCGCCGCCCAACTCCTGAGGCAGCCCAATTTCGGCTCGGTGGCTGTTTCGACTCACGTTTTCTCGTTCAATATTGGTCGATTCTGAGTCGTGCCCGTTACGACATCGTTACCGGCAGGCCGGCCGATACCGGTAGGTGTTGGGAACCTCTTGGAGCCGGGGCAACGGGGAAGTGTTGGCCCGTTTGCCGACATCAGTGGGCGCACGTGGGCTAATAGGTGCGGTGCGGGCTGCCGCTCATGTTGAATCGTTCCCTCAGTGGCGGAGTTGTCCTTCTCTTGAACGCCGGGCCGGAATCAGGTGGGACCCCTAAACCGGCCAAATGGACTCGAGGAACAAAATGAGTGGGTAGAGGGCGCCGAGTAGGAGCCCGCTAACGATTCCAGCGTTCGCCATGCCGGTTCGGAGGTGGTGAGACCGAGCTTGTGATCGGGCGACGAACCCGAGGAGGGCCGCGCAGACAGCAACGAACAGCCCAAGAGGGCGCGCGAAAGAGAAGAACAGGATGAAGCCGCCGACGCCGGCTATCGCTGCGGTCGTGCCCAGCTGATTAAGACCCCTAGGGGAGATCTCTGCTCCTTCGCCTGGGTATACCGACTGCCCTTCGGGATTGGCGTCCATACCTGTCAATATCGCAACTGCGATCTCGCCGGCCAATAGGGGATAACCCCTATCAACAATGGGTTGCTAGGTGCGGTTCGAGTCCGGATGCTTGATCATGGCGAGAAACTCGATGGGGGAGCGCACAGGAATCTGACCGGATAGGCCGAGCAGATCTGAATCGCCTGAAACGAGGACGGATCGGGACTCGGCGGCGAGTGCGATGAGATAGTCGTCATCGGGATCCGGGGACCGAACGTCAGGAGTTTTGTCAGGGTCCTGAAAGATGGTGCCGGTTCGAGCGAGGATCTCAAGCAACTCTTCTGCTTCGACGCTTGACCCGCAGGCTTCGCAACTCGCCGATAGGTGGGGGAGAAGTCGGTGTGTGTTGGCGTCTCCTCACGACGCATCCGGTCGAAGGTCCTCAAAACGATCGACGCGGCGCAAGGCGGGGAATACCACCATTCCCACACCCACGACGGCCAGCGTGCCGACTCCGCCCAGTACGACGGCGGTCGCCAGGCCGAACCAGGCCGCCGTCAGTCCCGATTCCAGGGCTCCGAGTTCGTTGGACCCCCCTATGAAGACGTTCTCCACGGCGAGGACCCGTCCACGCATGTTCTCGGGGGTGGACAGGGGCACAATCGTGGACCTGATGAACACGCTCACAGCATCCGCCGCGCTGAGTACGAGAAGGGCGACCACCGCCACGGCGTATGACTCAGTCAGACCCAGAACCAAAGTGGCGGCACCAAACATGGCCACTACACCGAACAGCACGAGGCCAACGTGACGGCGTATCGGTCTTATCGCAAGGATGCCGGCCGTAATCAAGGCTCCGATCCCGATAGCGGAGTAGAGGAAGCCGACCGCGGCCTCGTCGACACCAAGGCGCTTCTCTCCTATGGCGGGCAGTAGCGCTACCGCTCCGCCAAACAGCACGGCGAAGAGGTCGAGGGTGATCGCCCCCATGAGGACTGGGGTCCGCCGCATGTAACGGAGGCCCTCGAGAGCATGACGCACCGCCTGGACCGGCCCGGTCCCACTGGCAATACGAGCCACTCCCGTGGCCGGCACCAGCCGCAGGAGTACTACCGCAACACCGAACCCGATAAGCGAAAGGGCGAAGGGGAGCGAGCGGTTGATGGTGAACAGCACTCCGGCCACCAGCGGACCAACGATCCAGGCCGTCTGGAAGGCCACCGAGCGGAGGGCCACCACCCGTTCGACCGACCCGGGCGGGGCCAGGTCGATGGGCAGGGCCCTGCTAGCTGGCGCCGTAACTGCCCTGGCCACCCCGAACACGAGCACCAGAACCAGGATCGGCCCGATCGAGGTCGGCTCACCACGTGAGAGAACGAATAGTCCGGCGGTACTGGCTATCTCGATAGCCAGTCCGATTGCGAAGACGACTCGCCGGTCGTACCGGTCGGCCATCGTTCCGGTAAACGGTGCCAGCACGAAGATTGGGATGAACAGCGCCAGGCCAAGTAGGCCGAGGTCTAGCTCCTCCCCGGTGATGTCGAACACGAGCAGGCCGAGGGCCACCAACTGGGCACGGTTTGCCATCCCAGTTGCGAACAAGGCGCCGATGAGCAGTTTGACCCCGGTTGGAAGACGCTCTTGTGTGGCGGGCCCGGCCGGAGTGTCTTGTTCGGGGTCAGCCATGGGTTTCGCACGCTACTGCCGACCGGTAGACGGTCACCGTTGGCCGGCACACTCTGGTCCTCATCGTTCCGGGTTGGAGCTCACCTAGATTGAAGACGATCCCTTGAGGAGGTCGACATGTCCGGCTCGATAATCCCAACGCTTCGATACCGAGATGCCCACGCCGCTATCGAGTTCTTCCAGCGGGCTCTCGGTTTCGAACTTGTCATGCTGGTCGAGGGTCAAGACGGAGTCGTAGAGCACTCTCAGTTGAAACACGGCTCGGGGATGGTCATGGTCAGCAACGTACGCGACAACGAGTGGCAGAAGATTGTCGACGACGGGCGTGACCCCACCGGTCGGGGAGTGAATTACGTCGTAGTGGCCGATCCGTACGCTCACGCTGAGCACGCCAGGTCGAGTGGCGCCGAGATTGTCGCTGAACCCGAGGAACAGGACTACGGGGGAGCGGTTTACACGCTTCGTGACCCAGAGGGGAACATTTGGAGCTTCGGTAGCTACGACCCCTGGGCGGACTGAGTGCGGGTCGAGCCGCTGTTTTCCAATGCATCGACGGCGCGCTTGGGGGTCGCTTTCCGGAAAAACCTAGACCGGTCTTCCTACTCGTCCCAAACGAGAGGAAAGACCACGTGAGTTCCAGAAATCCCCTTGAGCTCGACGGTCTGTGGCTCACCTAGCCGTATCTGGGAGGGGTCCGCTACCTCTCGGGTCGTCTGCGACACCAATATCTGTCCGCCATCTGCTGCAGCTGCCACCCGAGCGGCTTTGTTGACCGTCAGGCCTATGTAGTCGCTGGTGCCTTGGATCACGTCCCCGGTGTGAGCTCCGCTTCTGAGCCTCAAGGCCGGTGTTGCCGAACCAGCCATTGACTGTTGGATACGGATGGCGGCGAGCAGCGCACCGGTTGCGGATGGAAAGGCGTACAT
>JBAVIK010000164.1:0-2684 GCA_049686815.1 Acidimicrobiia bacterium
CCTTTCTTGGTTGGCTAGGTGGTCGGTTGAGGGGCCGACCCGTTCTTGGTCTCGTTGAACATTTCCCCGATGGCGGCCACGGATCCGAGCACACCCGAAGTGTCGAGTGGCAGGAAGATCTTGGTCGCCCGCCCGTCGGCCACCCCCTGGAGTGCTTCGAGGTACCGGATGGCGATCAAGTCTGGTGTGGGATCTCCGTTGTGGATGGCGGAGAACACTCTCTCGATTGCCTGACCTTCACCTTCTGCCACGGTGAGCTTCTGGTACTTCTCGGCGTCGGCAACCCTCTTGATCGCCTCGGCCTGGCCATCGGCCTCGAGCACCCGGCTCTCCTTGACACCCTCTGCTTTGAGGATCGCTGCTCGCTTGTCACCTTCTGCTTCGGTCACCGCGGCACGACGATCACGCTCAGCCTTCATCTGACGATGCATGGCGTCGGTGACGTCGACTGGCGGCTCGATGCGCTGGATCTCGACGCGAACCACACGCACACCCCATTTGTCGGTGGCGTCGTCGAGTATCTGACGCAACTTGGTGTTGATGACCTCACGTGAGGTCAAAGCCGAGTCGAGGTCGAGATCACCAACGACGTTTCTCAAGTTGGTTTGTGCCAGCTTGGTCACCGCGAGGATGAAGTTGCCCACGTTGTACTGGAGCTTCACGGGGTCGGTCGCCTCGTGATAGATCACTGCGTCGACCGTGACAACCACGTTGTCTTTGGTGATGACATCCTGGGGCGGCACGTCGACGACCTGCTCACGCATGTCAACCTTGGTTATCCGCTTCACGAATGGCATGACCCAGCGCAGACCAGAGTCAACCGTCTTGTCGTATCGGCCAAGAACCTCGATAAGCCCCTTTTGGAATGGCCTCACGACCTTGAACCCTGCCGCTGCGATGAGTATCAACGCCAGCGTGAGGATCCCGAACAGCACAATTACTGCTTCCATTTTCGTTCCTTTCTTTCTGACTCCTTACAGAACCTGACTTTCGATCAACTCTCCACCCGCTCGACCACGAGTCGGGTGCCTTCGATGTCGGTGACGACTATTCGCTCACCTGCTGAGATGTTGGCGAGTGCCGATGCGCGCCACTCTTCGTTGAGTACTTTCACCATCCCGGCACCGGTGTGCGGATCGATGGCTTCGAGAACGAGGCCCGGGGAGCCGATCCAACGGTTCGCCCCGACACGCGGCTGTTCGCCTTCGTCCTGACGGACGATGTATTTGCGCAAGTACGCCATCGCGAAGATCGATACACCGAAGAACACCAGCCACTGTGCGAGAACAGCGGTCCCAATCCAGGCCAGGATCGCTGCCGCAGCAGCGCCGATAGCAAATGGCAGGAGGAAGAACCCGGCGGTGAAGATCTCACCTATCCCGAGGACCACCGCCATGACGGTCCACAGCCAACGCCAAACTTCATTGTCCATGTCGTTACCTCCTTGTCCGGCAACGGCGGCTGCAGCGACGAGGGCTGCGGTACCGATCCCGTAGGCGATCAGATCCCTTCGGGACATCCGTTCTCTTCTTGTTTTTCCGCTCTGCACATCTTTCCAACTCGCCACCCGATGGCCTGTTGTGGCTTCGGCCCACGCTTCGGCGAATGCGGCAGTGTCGCCGACTACGTCGTGGACAGACCGTCCGGCGGCGGTCGCCTCGACCAGGTGCTGGTCGAGCTCGTTCTTCATGTCGACCACCTCGTCGTGGGAGATCCCGGCCTCGAGCCAATAGTGCTCGGCTTCGGAAATGACACGAGCCCTGTCACTCATGCTTCACCTCCGTTGAGCACCCCATCGACCGAGTCGCTAAAGGTGTGCCACTCATTGCGCCACTGGTTCAAAATCATGCGACCACTCTCCGACATCCTGTAGTACTTTCGGGCCGGGCCTTCGGAGCTCTGAACCAGATAGCCCTCGATCATTCCCTGCTTCTGGAGCCGGGATAGAAGGGGGTATATCGAGCCCTCACTCGCCAGATCGAGTCCACGTTCCTTCAGCTTGCTGACCATTTCGTACCCGTATGACTCCTGCTCGTCGATAAGCGACAGCAGGCACATTGCGAGTACTCCGTGGAGCAACTGGGTGGTGTAACCCTGTCCAGCACCTTTAGGTACCATGTAGTACATAGTACTCAGAGGTACCAGGAAGTCAATACGACAAGGGTGCGGGGTGAAACAGGGCTCGAACGAGTCCAGCTACGAGATGAAAGAAGACTGGGCCATCACGTGACCGTCCCACATCCCCGACCGATCCCAACCGACGATCCTGCTCTTTGTTTCGGTGTTCGGTTGTGCGCTATGGGGCCGCGCTGGATGGACCGCGGTCAACGGACCTTGTGCCGGTTAAGGAAGACAGGTCAGCTCCCCGGACAAGTCGCCGCAAATGTTCCTTCGAGCACACCAGCGTCGTATGACCCCGTCCCTCGTGACGCTGTCAGGGCTGTGTCGTCGTAGAAGACCCCACTCCCCGAGATGGTGTTCCCGTCGACTTGCACTGTCGCTCCAACGCCGTCGGGCATGCCTTCAACGCCTGAGAGGCGGTCATAGACCGTCGGGTCAGCAGTCCACCTTTCGAATTCGAGAAAAGGACTACCTACCTGGACGTTGGATGCAGTGCCACCCGCGATCGGACCTCCGAGGCTCAAGGCAATCTGTCTGCCTTGATCGTCCTCTCCGTACATGAC
>JBAVIK010000165.1:0-7620 GCA_049686815.1 Acidimicrobiia bacterium
GCTCAAAGTTGACCGAAACGCCATCGTGGCTGCTCACAACTACATGACGCCGGACATCTATCACCTGGCTGCCGACATCACGGGTGACTCCCTTGCGCTGGCCAACCTGGCGCTCGAGACCGACGCAGAGGTGATCGTTCTCGCCGGTGTCCACTTCATGGCCGAGACCGCGAAAATCATCAATCCGCAGAAGACTGTTCTCATCCCTGATCTTCGCGCCGGGTGTTCTCTCGCCGATGGGATCACCGGTGCCGACGTCCGCCGGATGAGAGAGCAGTATCCGGACGTTCCCGTCGTCTCCTATGTCAACACTTCGGCTGAGGTGAAGGCAGAGTCCGACATCACGTGTACTTCAGGAAACGCGGTAAAGGTGGTGGAGTCTCTAGGTGTCGATCGAGTCATCTTCACCCCCGACCAGTATCTGGGCATGTGGGTCGCCACCAAGACTGATGTCGAGGTGATTCTGTGGGAAGGCTCTTGCATGGTGCACGAGCGGTTCACCGGCGCCGAGATCTCGGACTACAAGCGTGAGATGGGGAACATCGCGGTCATAGCCCACCCTGAATGCCCGCCGGACGTTCTCGCTGAGGCCGATTATGTGGGGTCGACGCATGGAATGATCAACTGGGTTCGTGACCGCTCACCGGCACAGGTGATGATGATCACCGAATGTTCGATGGCAGACAACGTCGCTGCCTCGAGCCCGGACACAGAGTTTGTGCGACCGTGCAATCTGTGCCCTCACATGAAGCGAATCACTCTTGAGAACATTCGCACCTCCCTCGCCACGATGACCCATCAGATCGAGATTCCCGAGTCCGTCGCCGAGCGCGCCCGCATCGCCGTATCCCGAATGCTCGAGGTCGGGCGACAAGACTGAAGGCGACATGGCGGACATAACACGGCTCGATGCTCCTCTTGTGGTCGGCGCTGGAGTTGCTGGGCTTTCGGTAGCACTTGGCCTACCGACCGCCAACGTCATCAGCTCCTCGGAAATGGGTTCGACCTGGTGGGCACAAGGGGGGATCGCCGCAGCGCTCAGTGCCGAAGATTCCCCGGGCCAGCATGCCGCCGATACCGTCGCTGTGGCCGGCGGGCTGGCGGTGGTCGATGCGGTTGAGGCGCTCACGACGGGTGGACCCGGAGCAATCCAGCGGCTGATTTCGATGGGTGCTCAGTTCGATCGGAATGACGAGGGCGAGCTGCTACTGGCACGGGAGGGAGGACACCACCAAAGGAGGGTCGTCCATGCTGACGGGGACGCCACCGGCGCAGAGGTGATGCGGGCTCTGAGTCAAGCCGTATCCGCAACCGATCGGGTGACGGTCATCGAGGGTCGGGTCGTCGATCTGGCTCGCTCCAGTGGTCGCATCGTGGGTGTCATCACGGCAGACGGCAAACGCCGTCATGTCTACACAGCGCCGGCAGTAGTTCTTGCCACTGGAGGCGCAGGACGGATGTATGCCCAGACCACCAACCCTCCGGGGGTCACCGGAGACGGGATACTGATGGCTGGAAGAGCAGGCGCCCGGTTGGCCGATCTCGAGTTCGTCCAGTTCCATCCGACGGCTCTCGCAGCCGGCAAGGACCCGATGCCGCTCTTGACCGAGGCCCTTCGAGGGGAAGGAGCGACGCTGGTCGACCCGCATGGGCGTCGTTTCATGGACCAATACCACCCGATGGCCGAATTGGCGCCACGTGACATCGTGGCGCGAGCCATCTTCTGGCAGTACGACCGTGGTTCAGCGGCCTATCTCGACGCCCGAAACATCGTCAACTTTCACGAACGTTTCCCCACTGTCACCGCACACGCCATGTCGGTTGGTCTCGATCCACAGACAGATCTGCTTCCGGTGTCGCCCGCTGCTCACTACTTCATGGGTGGGGTGGATGCGGACACAAACGGTCGCACCTCTGTGGAGGGTCTTTGGGCTGTAGGGGAGTGCTCCTCGACGGGAGTGCATGGCGCCAACCGGCTCGCCTCGAACTCATTGCTCGAAGGTTTGGTGTTTGGGGCCCTGGTAGCCGCCGACGTCTCGGCGAACTCTTCGGCGCCCACCGGTGAGATCTCCGTACCCAAGGAATCGCTGGATCTTCCGGTCACCGCCGGACCCGCACTCGAGGACCTCCGGAACATCATGTGGGCCCGGGTGGGACTGGTCCGCACTGGTGATGGCCTGTGGGAGGCAAGAAACTCGATCCTTGATCTCCTATCGGTCCTCAACCGGACGATCGCTGGTCACATGGCGGGCGAGTTGGCGATGCTGATGGTCATGGCCGCATTACGCCGGTCCGAGTCGAGAGGTGGTCACTATCGGGCCGACTATCCCGAAATCGACCCGATGCAGGAGTACCGAACCTTGATAGATCAGGGTGCTGTCGACACCGTCGTGGTGTTCGCATGAACACATCGGACTATTCGTCGATCGTGGATCGGGCTCTGGAGGAGGACCTTCTAAACATTGGTGATGTAACCACCGATTCGGTGATCGGGACCGAGTTACTTGCCAGAGCCGCCCTGGTGAGCCGCAAGCCCGGCGTGATCGCCGGTCTCGATGTGGCCCGATACGTGTTCGAGAAGGTCGATGCCAACGTGGAGTTTCTTCCAGCCATCGAGGATGGGGATCATGTAGCAGCCGACGATGTCGTTGCCGATGTCAGCGGGAGAGCCCGTTCGATCCTGATCGCCGAGCGAACTGCACTCAACCTCTTGGGTCGCATGTCGGGTGTCGCCACCGAGACGGCCAGGCTGGTGGCCCTGATTGAAGGTACCGGTGCCCTGATCTCGGATACTCGCAAAACCATGCCGGGGCTCCGCGTGCTCGACAAGTATGCGGTTTCCGCCGGCGGGGGTATCAATCATCGAATGGGCCTCTACGACGCAGTGCTCATCAAGGACAACCACATCGCCGCTGCAGGAGACATTTTGGCTGCTGTGAAAGCGGCCCGTGCCAGGGTCGGTCCCGACATGATCGTGGAGGTCGAGGTGGACACCCTCGACCAACTCCGGGTCGTGTTGGAGACCGATGCCGATCGGGTGCTCCTCGACAACATGGATCCCGCCACACTCCGTCACGCTGTCGAGATTGCCGGTGATCGGATTGTCACCGAAGCGTCGGGGGGAGTGACGGTCGAAACTGTTCGGGATATCGCCGAGACCGGTGTCGACATCATCTCCGTGGGATCGATCACTCATTCGGCTCCACAACTCGACGTAGGGCTCGACTTCTTGTCGTGAATCCCCATCTGTAGCCTGAGAATCATGAATGATCCTCTCCGCGTGACCGTGACCGGCGCCGCCGGGCAGATCGGCTACAGCCTTCTTTTTCGCATTGCCTCCGGCGGGATGCTCGGGCCCGACCAGCCTGTGATTCTGCAGATGCTGGAAATCACACCTGCCCTTCCCGCATTGCGCGGTGTAGCCATGGAGTTGGAAGACGGTGCGTTCCCGCTGCTGGCTGACATGGTCGAGACCGACGATGCCGATGAGGCCTTTGGGGATTCCGACTTGGCCTTGCTCGTGGGTGCGATGCCCCGCAAACAGGGTATGGAGAGATCGGATCTCCTGGCTGCCAACGGTGCGATATTCACCACACAGGGCGCCGCGATCGCCCGCTCAGCAAAGGAGGGTGTCCACGTCCTGGTGGTTGGCAACCCGGCGAATACGAATGCCCTCATTGCCATGAACAATGCGACCGGTATGGATCCACGGAACTTCACGGCCATGATGCGCCTGGATCACAACAGGGCCAAGAGCCAGCTTTCGAAACGCACCGGTCGACCTGTCGACGAGATCAAGAAGATGACCGTCTGGGGCAATCACTCGACTACTCAATATCCCGATCTGATCCATTGCGAGATAGATGGTCGATCGGCATCTGAGGTCGTTGACGATCATCAATGGATCGATCAGGTCTATATACCGACTGTGGCGAAACGGGGCGCCGCCGTGATCGAGGCGCGTGGGGCTTCGTCGGCCGGATCGGCAGCCAACGCCGCGATCGATCATATGCGAGATTGGGTTGAGGACACCCCCGAGGGCGATTGGGTCTCCATGGGCGTCCCATCCGACGGGTCCTACGGCGTGCCTGAAGGCCTGGTCTCTTCGTTCCCCTGTGTTGTCAGAAATGGTCAATGGCAGATCGTCCGTGGTCTCGAGATCGACGAGTACTCACGCACAAAGATCGATGCCTCGGTGGCGGAGTTGGAGGCGGAGCGTCAAACCGTCAAGGAACTGGGCTTGATCTAGATGATCTGGCCCCGCCGAGGGCGGGACCAGATCAGTCGCTTGTCTATGAGATCAGTTCGCCGGTCTCCGAGAACTCCATAACCGGACGGACCTCGATCTTGCCGTACCAGGCGCCTGGGATCTGCTGGGCCACCTTGATGGCGCCGTCGAGATCCGAAGCGTCGATGATGTAGAAACCACCAAGTACTTCCTTGGTTTCGGCGAACGGACCGTCGGTGACCACTAGCTCACCGTCACGGCCCCCTTGAAAATGGAGGGTGGTGGCGGTTCCGGTTGGGTAGAGGGCTTCGCCTCCACCCAATGACTGCTCGTTGTTCTGGCCGAATTCCATATATTCACCCATCACTTGCTGCATGACCTCGGGTGGGGTTTCCCTGGTCTCGTCTTCGGCGGATGAATAGATGAGGGCTGCGTACTTCGGCATCCTGTGTTCCCTTCTTTTGGGTGCCTTTCGTCTGTATGACGAAGCTACACCCCGGGAATCGACAGGATTTTGGTGACTAGCTGGCTACTTTCGGTTCGAGGCCTGGCCAGACTGGTCCAGCCTGGAACGTGTTGCCTTACAGGTCTAGTAGTCGACTTCCAACGAAGAGACGGCAGCACCCCACTGCTGGACCGCTGACTGATGCATCATCAGCTTGGCGAGGTTGCCGGAAACCTTCAGTTTGCCGGTCATGAACGCCGTCTGTGTGTTGAGCTCACCTTTTGAGATTGCGGATGCCGTGTCGTATGACTGCTTGACGGTGACGTCGGGGCTGTCCAGATCTCCAAGCGCCACCTCGGCGTTTCCACCGCCGGTAGAGAGGTAGTAGTTGACCGGTCCGTCAGGTGTGTCTTCGGTCTCGAACTGGATGCCCAGGTCAGCTGCTCCGATAGCGTTTTTGAAGCCCTCATGGCCATTGATTGCGGCTGTGACATCGGACGCCCATTCTTGGCTGAGGAACTTGGACACTTGCTACTCCTTGTGAGGGTCGGGTCGAGCAATGGTAGTGATCAAGCCAACTTTGATCGAATGCTCAAGTAATGAGCTTGGCGATCGACGTCTCCGCTCCTCGCGACAGTCTGACCAGTGGCTCACGTGGGTATCCCGGCTCGAGTCCTGCCGCCTTCGCAGCAGCTTTGACACCCGGTACCCCGTGCGCTTCGACGTCCCTGCTGAGTGCGGTCAGCTTTCTCTGAAGACGGCGTGCTTTGATCGGATCCTCTTGGGCCATTGCCAGGACGCGAAGCACCAACTCCGGGGCGTAGTTGCCACTGCCTGTAATCGCACCGTCACAGCCGACTGTTATCGCGGCTGTGAGCGATGGAGAGTTGCCCGAGTAGATGATGAAGTCGTGTGGTGTCGCGTCGACAAGTGCCTGCAGTCGAACGACATCACCGCTGGAGTCCTTCATCCCGATGATGTTTTGATGTCTGGCGAGACGTCCTGCGAGCTCGACGGGAATTGAATATCCGCTCACCCTGGGCACCGAGTAGATCAGAACCGGAAGCGAGACCTGATCGGCGATCGTTTTGAAGAAACGATGTACGACCTCGTCCTCACCACGAGCCAGTGTCGTAGGGGTCAAGACCAGCAGGGTGTCTGCTCCGGCATCTGTCGCCTCCTCGGCCTGGGCCATCGCGGTTCGAATCGTTTGGGCCATGATTCCCACCATGAAATGGGCCTTTCGACGTCGTCCCGCTTTGACCAGTGCTGCCCGCTCAGCGGGTTCGAGATATGGGCCCTCACCGTTGGAACCACCAATGACGAACCCTTCGATGCCACGTTCGGCAAGGACACGCATGTTCTTCTTGTGTGCCGTGAGGTCGATTTCACCGTCTCGCGAGAAGGGCGTCACCAGAGCCGGCATATAGCTGGGGAGGGGGTTCACCCGGTCACGTTAGAGGTGCGAGATCACGGAGCAGGCGGTTCGATCCTAAAAACAGAGTCATCAGAGAGAGCAAACGAGCCGTTCCACCACAAGAATCCTGTGAACCAGTTGTGGTCGTAGTTGATCCGAACACCGATCCAGTCGGCATCGCCCTGGGTGTTGACACGGAGACCGGGGGCCCACGACGCACCGAGATGTTCGGCGTTCCAGTCTGATCCCTGACATGCAATCAGCGAAGGGTCACCGCTTTGGAAAGGTGAATATCGCCTTGTGAAAGCAGAGTTTGAGCCTGGATAGGTTCCGGTGTCGCTCGACTTGTAGATTTCGATCTCGTCGATCGTGCCGGTGTCCAGGGACTGAAGTGCTCCGGCTGCTGCCTCGAGGATGACACAGTCGGCATCTCCGTAGTTTGCGGTGGATGCCGCGACCCTCCCAGCTTCGCGCGATGCGGTGCTCACCGTCAGGGAATCACGGAAGACCATGCCGTATTCGAAGGCGCCGATGGCCAACATGAGAAGCAGTCCAAACAAAAGCGCGAACTCGGTGAGAGTCACCCCCCGGTCGTCGCGGCGGAGTCTGCGTCTCATTCGTTGGGTGTCAACCGTACCGGGTTGCCGATTACCCGAGCCTGCCATGTGGTGCGGTCGTGTGGCTCGGAGTTCTCGATGATCATCTTGTACCAGCAGTCGGTGCTACACATGTAGTTGTCGGGAATGTCGATCTCGGCATGGATCCATAGACCGTTGAATATGGGACTCCCATTCGATGTCTGAATCCTGCAGTTCCCGCTACCGGAAAGTCCGGGGTCGGGTAGACCGGTTTCGGCGGTGGCGAACCAGTCGCATTGCGCCGTGGAGCCGTCGGGGTTCTGCACCGTCATGTATGCGTTCGCGTCGTCTTCGCCAGGGTCGTAGAAATCGAGCTCGAGGATCTTGCCGGCGTGGACTTGCTCGATCTCAGCGAGAAACAGGGTCGATGTCGCGCCGGTTTGGTTGGTGAATACCGATATCTCGTTGATGCCAAACACCCGGGCATTGTTGGCGGTCGTGGTGTTGGCACGCACCGAGTACTGGTTTGTTCCACCGATATTGCCGGTGGTCCACACCTGAAGGACGTAGATCCCAGGTGCCGCACCGTTGATGGTGCAAAGGTTGCGCCACTGGTTCTTGAAGGTTCCCGAATTTGATGGGATGTCGAATGAACAACCCGGCATCAGGACGTCGTTGTCGCTGGGATCCAAAGGTGACTCATCGAATTCCCAGAGTCTGAAGTGTGTGTCGGCGCCACCGTTTGAGTCCTGTTCGCGATCACCGGTCTCTGTGGTGAAGTTTGGGCGGTTGTCAAAGCCGGCGTCGTAGATGTCAACCGCCACGTCTCCTGCGCCGGTGGGCACTTCGATGCCCATGTAATACCCAAAGTATGTGTCGGTTGCGGGATTGCGATACTGGGGGTTGGACGACTCCGGTGGGCTCCAGCCGGAATCACTCCACCACAAGGTGG
>JBAVIK010000166.1:0-2972 GCA_049686815.1 Acidimicrobiia bacterium
GTCTACAAAGTCTGACCACTCCGGAGGCTAGGAGCGTCGACGACGGGTTGGGCGGACTATTTCGAGTCGGGGGGTCCCTGATTTCTTGTGGTGTATGACGAGAGCGGAGCCCTCGGGAACTTCCTTGCGATAGATCAGCTCTTTGCGCGGTTTGGTGCGTTGGAGATAGGAGAGAGCGCTGAGCGCCAGACCCAAGTAGAGCTCCTGGTTGTCACCTTCCCTGAGACCACGTAGCGTGCGTTGTCGCCCGGCTTCCCTCGCGGTTGAGCCTCCGACCATTCTTTTCCACAATCTGCTCTTCAGTCTCGCCATGCGTCTACCGTTGCCTCGATTCCAGAACCTTATATCACTATGCAAAACAAGAAATTCACAAGAGTGGTCATCTGGGTGGTTGTCATCGGAATGGTGCTCAGCCTCATAGTGGCCGCTGCCACCCTCTTCTACTAATGCAATTCGCCGAAGGCGAGCCAGCATTATTGATTGACTCCAAGGGCCGGCACTTTCTGCTCAAGCTCGAGTCCGGTCGCACCTTTCAATACCACCAGGGCACTGTCTCACACGACGTCTTGATTGGCGCAGGTGATGGCAGCTGGGTGGTGGCGTCAACCGGTTCAAAGCTGTTGCTCCTCCGGCCACGCCTTGCCGACTACATCCTCAAGATGAAACGGGCAGCCCAGGTGGTGTACCCGAAGGACCTGGGCCCGATCATCGTCTTCGCCGACGTCGGACCCGGCATGACTGTCTTAGAGGCGGGGACCGGATCGGGAGCCCTGACTCTGGCACTGTCGCGCGCCGTGGGACCAGGCGGGCGCGTGGTGAGTGTTGAAATGCGCGATGACCACGGTGCTCATGCTCGCAAGGCGATCGAGCGCTGGTACGGGGAAGTGCCTGAGCATGTCGAACTGAGATTGGGTGACGTTGTCGACGAGATCAGCGGGGTGCAGCCAGATCGGGTGGTGCTAGATCTGCCAGAACCGTGGCATACCGTGCTCGCCGCTGCGGAGCATCAGCCTTCCGGCGGAGTGCTCTGCGCCTACCTTCCAACCATCCCGCAGGTGCAGACCACGGTTGAAACCGCAAGGGAGACCGGGGCGTTCGCCGAGATCGAAGTGAAAGAGTTTCTGTTCAGGGACTGGAATGTCGATGGGCGATCAGTTCGACCCGATCACAATATGGTGGCACACACCGGCTTCCTCATCTTCATGCGCAAAATCGATCGGAACCGGGAAACCTGAGCCGACTCTGACCGATATGCGTTCGGCCGTTCGGGTAGCCCCAGCGAGTGGGGAGCTCTCTTCGAGTCGTTCCGAGGTCTCGGCCGCGAGGCACTACCACCAGAGGTGCGCCGGTGGGCGCGGTTCTTCTGGGGCTCAAGTAACCCGAAGAACTAACCGAACCCCTTCGTATACTGACCACAGGCGACCCTGAGCCAGGAGGAAGCCGTGGATGACGGACGTACACAAGATGACGCTGCGCAACTCCGCAAAGTAGTTGCCGCGCTCGAGGAAGAGGTCTCCTACCTGCGACGCCGTGTGCGCGAGGCCCCTGGCCGTGTCGAAGAGCTCGAAGCCGACATGAGAAAGACCAAGGACCGCCTGGAGAGGGCGGCTTCGCAGAACGACAAGCTCTCCCAACTTCTCGAGGAAGCCAGACAACAGTTGGGTGTGCTTAGGGAAGAGGTGGAGAAGCTCACATCTCCGCCCAACAACTTTGGCACCGTGCTCCGGGTAAACGAGGACGGAACAATCGACCTCCTCACCGGTAGCCGCAAGCTGAGGGTCTCGGCTCAGCCCAACGTCGAAGTCAAGAAGCTCCAGGTCGGGCAGGAAGTACTCCTCAACGAGGCGTTCAACGTGATCGACGTTCGTGACTTCGAGCCAGCCGGCGACGTCTTGCGAGTTCGTGAAGTCCTGACCGATGGTCGGATAGTCGTGATTGCCCACGCCGACGAGGAAAAAGTGCTTCAGCGTTCCGAGGCGATGATGGACGTCTTCCTCCGTGCCGGCGACTACGTGCGAATCGACACCAAGACGGGGCTGATTCTCGAGAAGATGGAGCGCCCGGAGGTTGAGGAGCTAGTCCTCGAGGAAGTGCCTGACATCACCTACGAGCAGGTCGGTGGTCTGGCCGATCAAATCGAGCAGATCCGAGACACCGTTGAGCTGCCCTACCTACACCGCGATCTCTTCAAGGAATATGAGCTGGAACCGCCGAAAGGCATCCTTCTCTACGGGCCTCCCGGCTGTGGCAAGACGCTGATCGCCAAGGCCGTTGCCAACAGCCTCGCCAAGAAAGTCTCCGAGCGGACCGGCCGCCCCGACGTCCGCTCGTATTTCCTCAACATCAAAGGTCCGGAACTGCTCAACAAATGGGTTGGCGAGACCGAACGTCAGATACGACTCATTTTCCAGCGGGCCAAAGAGAAGTCCGACGAAGGCGTGCCGGTCATTGTGTTCTTCGATGAGATGGACTCCCTCTTTCGCACCAGGGGGACCGGGATCAGCTCCGACGTGGAGTCGACGATCGTGCCTCAGTTGCTTTCCGAGCTAGATGGAGTCGAGTCACTCAAGAACGTCGTGGTGATTGGTGCTTCCAACCGCGAGGACTTGATCGATCCCGCCATTCTTCGACCCGGCCGACTCGATGTGAAAATCAAGATCAATCGTCCCGATCCGGTGGCGGCACGCGAGATCTTCCGTATCTATTTGAGCGATGCCACTCCACTCGATCCTGAGGCGGAAGGCGAGCCGGGTGAGATCATCACGCAGATGATCGAGGCAACGGTCGAGGACATGTACTCGCAGAATGAGGAGAACGAGTTCCTCGAGGTCACATATGCCGGCGGAGATCGAGAGACTTTGTACTTCAAAGACTTCGCCTCGGGCGCCATGATCGAAAACATCGTGCGACGTGCCAAGAAAGATGCCATCAAAAGACAGATCGATGGCCAGCCTGGGGGAGTGACCCAACAA
>JBAVIK010000167.1:0-1940 GCA_049686815.1 Acidimicrobiia bacterium
GCATTGGACCGACCGGAAAGCGACCCTCAAAGCTATCCACAACTTCCTCAACTCGGACAATGCCATCTTCGCGACTGGCCCCTCCGGGTTTCGCACGCAAGCCTTCTTTCAGGCGGCGAACACTGTCGATGGGATCGACCGATGCCGCCGCGACACGCACACCGAGTTCCTTCAACGGGCCAGCGTGAACGGCAAAGTCAACCAACTGTTGACGGCAGTACGGTCACCAGTCACCCCGATAGAAGAGGACAACCGCCCACCTCCCCGCCGCCAACGCCGTGATATCGACTTCATTGCCCCCAAAGTCGGTCCCGTACAACGAAGGCAGCCTGTCACCAGTTACGAGATGTTCGGCCATTTCGACAGCGTAGGGGGAACCCGGTCGCAGGCGCCTGCGGCGAGCGCGTATTCCAACCCCAACCACACCTTCCCCGAGCTGGTCATCTCGCCGTCACCGGCGACGACCTGGACGCCCCCGGATAAGCTGCGGTTAGCTCGGAGAGGACCGTGTTTGTTGGAGAAATCGGGGATCCGCGCGTGTGGCCGTCAAACCTTGCTCAAACACTCGCGCCATACCATCACACAGCAGCATCCCCGGCCACGTCCCCGATGTAATCAGCCAAGTACTCGTCCTCCGGTGCGTGTGGATAAGCACTTCGGAACGCAGCAGCCGCAACCTCTGGGTCACTGAATCCGCATAGCGGCCACAGTGAAACGAGATCCTCCCGGTCCTGAGGGTTGGCGCGATACAGTTTCATTACGAACATGACGCCTGGGTCTGGCGTCCGGACTTCGAGGTTCGGAGTCTGATAGACGACTTTGCAGGCGTCGTAGTCAGCGTTCAATGGCCAGAACGCCGCCGCTGAGTCGTTAAGCCACTTGTTCGACAAGCCATGCCGCTCAGCGACTTTGACGACAGCGCTCTCAAGTCCGGGATCGAGCGGGCGGCCAGAATCGACATCTCGAGTCGACATGCGTCGTGAGTGCCAGAGCATCCAGGCTCCGCCAACCATGACCACTTGGGCTGAGGTTCCGATCGTCGCCAGCTCTTGTGCGAACTCGTCGAACAGTGCCTCCAACTCGGAACGATCCTCGATCAGCCCCCGAGCCATCGTCTTCAAGAGGCCGTTCGAAACAGCGCCGAACGTGACAGGACGAGATTGCGTCGTCTGAAGGCTTCGGGCGTGGATTCCTCAAACGAGGCGCGCATTCGAGGAGTGGAAGGCGGAGCCCACGGTTCGTCCAAAGGCCCGAAAGCGCGCGTCCATCGCGGACGCTCGATGTCGTATTCGTCGGCAAGTTGTTCTGCAAGTGCAGCGAGAATCGCATTCAACACTGGGTAGGTCGGGGCCGGTGGGTCAGCTATCGCGTCTGGAAGGGCTGCCGGGTTCTGCTGGATCCGATCGACAAAGGCACGCAGTCGCGTCCAATCGACCTTGACTCGCCCAGCTTGGTCGCTCCAAGCCGTTGCCAGTTCCGCAAGGCTCAATCGATCTTCCCTGGGCCGGTACTCGACAACGAGGTCGCCTCCAGCGGCATTGACGAGCCGTTCAAGCATGCGAAGCATTGGATCACTCAGACCCTCCTCGATTCGAGAAACCGTCGAAGTCGGGACACCTGCCTTGGCAGCAAGAGCGCGCCGCGACAATCCGGCCCCAGTTCGAGCATCTCGAAGAATTGCAGCGCTATTCACAAGGGGTAGCATACACGCAACCCCCTCGAGAGGGGCGAGCCAGATTCCTACCTGCCATCCAAGGCCCATCGAAGGATCGACGAACGCGAACCGGCACTATGTACGCTGGCCTACTCCCCCACCGGTCCGTCAGTGCCAGTGAAGTAGGTGGCGTTGGAGCGGGATGCCCTATCATCCTTGGCTTTCTCGGTGGCTTGGCAGGTCCGCGACCAGCAGTCGTCTCACATGCCAGAACACAGCAATACCC
>JBAVIK010000168.1:0-2401 GCA_049686815.1 Acidimicrobiia bacterium
CAGTAGATGTATCCTCCGCACCGATGAGGAGCTTCTATTTCACATCGGAGTCCGTGACCGAGGGACATCCAGACAAGGTCGCCGACGCCGTTTCGGACGCTGTGCTCGACGCAGCATTGACCGTCGACCCAAGCGCTCGTGTGGCCTGTGAGACGTTTGTGACAACCCGGATTGCCATTGTTGGAGGAGAGATCTCTCTCGACGGCGACCTCGACATAGACCAAATCGTGCGCGACACCATCATCGGCATCGGGTATGACGGATTCGACTCGGATTTCGACGGCTCAACAGTTGAAGTACAGAACCGAATCCATGCTCAGAGTCTTGACATCGCCGAAGGCGTCGATCGCGAACTTGGCGCGGGGGATCAGGGGCTCATGTTCGGGTTTGCGGTGCGAGAGACCGAAGAGCTGATGCCACTTCCGATACAACTTGCCCACAGGCTCGCGGAGCGGATGGCCGAAGTGAGGAAATCCGGTGAGCTCGCCTATCTACGACCCGACGGCAAGACCCAGGTCATGGTGCGCTACGAAGGGGATGTTCCGGTCGCCGTGGAGAAGGTGCTGATTTCGACCCATCACGCACCTGACCGGGAGAATGAGTCGATGAGGGACGAGGTCTATGACGTCGTCGTGAAGTCCGTGATACCTGAGGGCCTGCTCTCACCAGGGCTCGAATTCATCTTCAATCCAAGCGGCCGTTTCGTCATTGGCGGACCTGTCGCCGATACCGGTCTCACCGGCCGAAAGATCATCGTCGATACCTATGGCGGTTATGCCAGACACGGTGGTGGCGCGTTCTCTGGCAAAGATTCGACCAAAGTCGACCGGTCCGCCGCATATGCCGCGAGGTGGGCTGCAAAGAACGTGGTCGCTGCTGGGCTGGCCGACAAGCTGGAAATCCAACTCTCCTATGCGATCGGCCAGGCCGAGCCGTTCTCGATCGATATCGAGGCATTTGGCACAGAACATGTCGATCCAGGCAAGATCGAGAACATCGTGACGGAGACCTTCGACTTCCGACCGGCTTCGATCATCTCCGATCTGGGTCTACGGGCTCCGGTCTTCGGAGCCACTTCCGCATATGGTCATTTTGGCCGTCCCGGTTTCTCATGGGAGGCGCTTGACCGCGTGGATGATTTGAGGACTGCAGCTGGTCTCTGAGTCAAGGACTCAAAGAGCAGCGCGCGTCGTTCCGAACGTTCCCACCTTCGCCGTTGACAACGGCTTTTGGTACGAAATCCCTGATCATCTGAGTGATGAGATAGAGATCGGCAGGATCGTGCGAGTACCGCTCTCGGGACGCAAAGTCCGGGGCTGGGTTGTCCAGGTCGATGAGGCACCGAAACGTCGTCTAAAAGAGATAGCCGGCATCTCCGGTGATTGCGCCGTGTTCGATGAGGGGCTTTTGGAATCCTTACGTTGGGCAGCACATCACTACGTCGCTCCGGTGTCGGTCTTGCTTTCGAGAGCCGCCCCACCCAACCTCCCACGACGATCCGCCCAGACTCGCCCCGGTGTAATCGCTCCTGATGACGGCGGTGGAGGCCCGATCGGAGAGATCGCTGAAGCTGTGGGTCGGGGACGTCGCCTACCCACGCAAGTGATCGTGGGACGCTGGCAATCCCTCGACTGGCTCCTCAGTCTTGGGCCCGTCCTGGCCAGGGGCACCTCCGTCCTGATTGTGGCGGCGTCAGCGGCCGAGGTTGAGCACATCGTCTCCCAAGCCGAAAACGCGTTTGGCGACCATCTCGTCTCAGTCGCAGGTCAAGATGATGCTTCGCTGACCAGCGCATGGGTGCGCTCCCAGGTCGGAGGGGTACTTGTGGTCGGCACGCCACGAACGGCGACATGGCGCATCGGCCACCTCGGGATGGTGATAGTCCTCGAGGAAGCGAGACGGGCCATGAAGGATCGTCAGACACCGACCCTCCACGTCAGGGATGTAGTTCGGAGCAGGAGCCTCCTCGAGGGGATCACCGCCATCTTCTTCGGCCCAACGCCCAGCGTCGAGGTTCTGTCGACGGGAGCCGAGACCCGGCGAATGGGGACA
Organism: Acidimicrobiia bacterium; assembly: GCA_049686815.1. Taxonomy (GTDB): domain Bacteria; phylum Actinomycetota; class Acidimicrobiia; order Spongiisociales; family ZC4RG35; genus JBAVIK01. The sequence continues at coordinate 2,053 of JBAVIK010000168.1, forward strand.
CGTGCCTGGCCGCTTGTCGAAGTGATCGATCGTTCCAACGAGGGGCCGGGCTCGGGGATGCTCGACTCGAGGGTGATCAAAGCGATCATCGCGACAAGCGAGCGCCACCTACCCACGTTCGTCCTCGGGTCGGTGGCAACGGTCGAACGACTCGGGCAAGAACTCGACCACAAGGTCGGATCACACGGGATCGACTCAAGCCTGGTGAATGTGGGTACGGAGCGTGATCTCGCAGGGTTGGTCGCGATGGGTCTCGTGGTGGCTTCCAACCCGGACGGAACCCTCCTGAGCAGGGGGTATCGCACCTCCGAGGAGGTATTGCGTGTGCTGGCACGACTTGCCAACAGTC
>JBAVIK010000169.1:0-4019 GCA_049686815.1 Acidimicrobiia bacterium
GATCTACGTTCATGCTCCCTATTTGATAAACGTCTGTGCCGACAACAACCGGGTAAGGATCCCGAGTCGCAAGATCTTGCAGGACACTTGCGATGCGGCGTCCGAGATCAACGCGACGGCCGTGGTGGTACATGGTGGCCATGTCACTGGCGATGGACCCCAGGAGGAGGGGATCACACGTTGGGTCAAGGCCTTGGAGGCTCTCGACACGGAGATCAGCGTCCTGATCGAAAACACTGCCGGCGGTGACAAGGCCGTGGCCCGTCGTGTCGAGTGGATCGGGAGGCTCTGGGAGGAGATCGGTCGCTTTGGTGTTGGGTTCGTTCTCGATACCTGCCATTCCTGGGCTGGAGGCGAACCATTCGACGATCTGGTCAATCGGGTGATTGCCGCGACCGGCCGAATCGATCTTGTTCACGCCAACGACTCGAAGGACCCGTTCGACTCACGACGTGATCGTCATCAGAACCTCGGCGCGGGGGAGTGTCCGGCCGAAGGGCTGGCGACGACTATCGCCTCGGCAGGGGCACCGGTAGTGGTCGAGACGCCGGGTGGCGTGGTCGAGCAGTCGGCAGACATCGAGTGGGTCAGAGCGATTCTCTAGGGAGAGCTGTCCTCGAAGACCTGGATTGTCCCCGAGTAGTTGGAAACCCAAACCTGTCTGGTTGCCGGATCGTACGTGATCCCTATCGGGTGGGTGTTAGTCGGGTGCTCTTCGATCTCGACCATGTCGGCGGTTCGCACCTTCGACATAGTGTTCGAGTTGTAGTTCACCACGTACAGGGCGGTGCCGTCGTCGCTCAGCGTCATGCTGCGTGGGGCGGCTCCTGTGGCCACCCTTGCTAGAACCTCACCACTCTCCAGGTCCAGCTTGGCAAGCTGACCGTCACCGTTCAGCGAAATGAATAGGGACTTCCCGTCGGGACTGAGGATCAGATGTCTCGGACTGCGCCCCACGTTTTCGATGTAGTCCACGTGATGATTGACCAGGTCGACCATCGCGATGTCCCGGCTGCCCATCACGGCCACGTAGGCGGTCCTCGAATCAGGAGTGATTGCTATGCCGCGGGGGTGTCTTCCCACGTCGATCCGGGTCAGCTCGGCACCGGTCGCCAAGTCGACTATCGAAATGTCGAACCCACACCAGTTCGACACCACGAGGTGCTGGTCATCTGGAGAGACAGCCAAGAACTTCGGAACGGAGCCGACTCTCACGAGCTGGTCGATCTGAAGGGATGCGGTGTCGATCCTGTACACGAAGCTGTCGGGCCAGTTGCCGGCGTTGCAATCATCACCGGCCGCTCTGCTCAGACCTCCCCCATACATCCTGTAGTTGGAGACGTATGCGTAGCGACCCTCTGAGGTGAACGCGGCTTCAACCGGAGATCCCAAGAACTCGCCAGGAAAGTCTTCGTGGCCGAACTCCACCGGAACGACCGCATCGGACAGGGTGGCTACGAGCTCGTAGTCCCGGTCGTAGACCGTGATGGTGTGCCGGTACATCATGTTCTGGGCGAAGAACAGACCATCACCCGACGCAACGACTGATTTTGGCGAAATCGAGCCCGCGATGGTTGCCACCTTTGCCAGGGTGCGATCAGTGGCCGTCAGACCATCGGACGCTACGAGTGTTGTCGTGGTTGTCGCTGGGAAGGTGGTGGTTGGGGTCGTGGTCGCTTGGGGAGGGGTCGTGGCTGTGGTTGTCGTCGAGTTCGGTATCGATGTGATGGGAGTGGGATTCGACGTCGAGGTGGTGCCCGGGCCCTCGACGAGCGTCGCCGCACATCCCACGACTGTTGCCGCGAGAAGCACTGTGAAAGGCCAACGATTCATGGGTGAAATCGTATGGCTGCTCCCGGTGTTACACAGTCCAAGTACCATTTGGGTGTCATGGCCCACAAGATCACAGCACCTGAGATCCGCTCTCGAAAGGGTGGGCCGAAGATCACCATGGTCACGGCATACGACTTTCCGGGAGCCAAGATTGCTGACCAGGCGGGCGTCGACATCATCCTCATCGGGGATTCCGTGGCCAACGTCGTCCACGGCATGGAGACAACGCTCGAGATCGGAATCGACGAGATCGTCCTACACACGAGAGCGGTCAAGCGCGCCAAGCCAAATGCCCTGGTGGTTGCGGACATGCCGTGGCTCTCGTTCCATCTAGGCGCCGAGGATGCCGTCCGCAATGCGGGACGTCTCATCAGGGAAGGCGGTGCTGAAGCTGTGAAGCTGGAGGGTGGACGGAAGAGAATCCCTGTCATTCAGGCGTTACTCGATGCGGAGATTCCCGTTATGGGCCACGTTGGCCTAACCCCGCAATCGGTCAATGCGATGGGAGGGTTCAAGGTCCAGGGCAAAGTGGTGGATGCGGCAAACGAGATGATCGCTGATGCCAAAGCCCTCTCCGACGTCGGTTGTTTCTCCATCGTTCTCGAGGGTGTCCCCGATGTGTTGGGTGAGATCATCACCAAAGAGGTCGACGCACCCACGATTGGCATTGGAGCGGGTTCGAGCACCGACGGCCAGGTCCTCGTTTTTCACGATGTACTTGGTCTGGGTTCGGGCAACTATCCAAAGTTTGTTCGGAGTTACGCCAATCTTGCCGATGACGCCATCGAGGCGCTCAAGGCGTTCAAGTCGGACGTCGAATCCGGGTCATTCCCGGGAGACGACGAGAGCTCTCACGTTTCCGACGACGTCGCGACCGAACTACTGAAGGGCCGGCAATCCGGGTAGCAGCTCTGCTGTTGGTTGCTGCCTGCACCACTGCCATCACGGGTCTCGAGGGGTTTGACACCAGCGTCGTCGAGATCGGGGGTGAGACCCTGAATGTCGCGATCGCCGAGACTCTGGATCAACGAAGTCAGGGTCTGATGGGATTGGAGTCTCTCCCGGATGGCATCGACGCGATGCTGTTCGTATACGACACCCCCGGGCCACGTTCGTTCTACATGAAGAACACCTTGATCCCGTTGGATGTGTGGTGGTTCGATGGAGAAGGTTCCCTGATCGGCTCAGGAAGGATGGAGCCATGTCTCAGCGAGCCTTGTGTCGACTATCGCTCACCGGGCCCGGCGGCCTGGGTGTTGGAGTCACCGGCCGATGAGTTTCGATTTGCCCCGGGTGACCGGCTGTCGACTGGGTAAAGGTCACTGGACGGGTCTACTATCTGCATCCGCACCGACGTCACGCGCCGTCGGATGCGAGATACCCCTGCTCCATCGTCTCGATGGGGCCTTCCAAGAGGATGTCCACAGGAGGTCACATGCGCGACTATGAAATCATGACGATCTATCGGCCCGAGCTGGCCGAGGACGACATCGACGCAAAGGTTGGTGAGCTCGAGTCGTTTCTGGACGACAAAGGCGCCAGTGTCACCAAGAAGGATCTGTGGGGGAAGCGTCGTTTCGCCTACGAGATCGATCACTTGTCCGAGGGCTACTACTCGGTCCTCCAGTTTCAGGCCGAGCCTGAGGCAGTTGACTCCCTCGATCGCATGCTGCTGCTTGCGGATGAAGTGATTCGACACAAGATCGTACGCGTTGGCGACGCGTGAGCTGATCCCAGGTACTGGAATCCGTCCTACCGCCACGGCATAGTCGAGCTAGGACAGAACAGGAGAACTCGATGTCAAACAATGTCACTCTCATAGGAAATCTCGTAGACGACCCAGAATTGCGTTTCACCCCTTCAGGCGTCGCCATGGCCAAGGTCCGTATGGCCGTGAACCGTCGCTGGCGCGGCCAGGACGGAGAATGGCAGGAGAGCACCAGCTTCTTCACCGGTACCGTTTGGCGTGAGCAGGCCGAGCAGGTGGCAGAGTCATTGCAAAAGGGTGCCCGCGTCATCGTGACCGGCCGTCTCGAGCAACGCAGTTGGGAGACTGAACAGGGCGACAAGCGCTCGGTTGTGGAAGTGCAGATCGACGAAATCGGTCCTTCGCTTCGCTGGGCCACCGCCACCGTCAACCGGACCCAGCGCAGCGACGACTGGGCCAACCGTCAGCAGGGTGGTGG
>JBAVIK010000170.1:0-2812 GCA_049686815.1 Acidimicrobiia bacterium
CTGTTCGATTGGACGGGGACCGACGATGCCAGCCCATGGTTTGCCGTTCCCGACGCGATCCGGGTCGTGGAGTCGATGGAGCCGGGTGGTTGGCCCGCGGTGATGAAGCGAAATCACGAGCTGGTCCTGAAAGCGCGGCAGCTGGTTTGTGACTGTCTTGGCCAGGACCCGCCGGCTCCCGACGAATTGGTCGGGTCGATGGCAACCGTCGAGCTGCCCGATTCCAAAGATCCGATCTCTAAAGACCTTCTCTCACCTTTGAATCAGCGGCTCTTGGATGCCGGATTCGAAACCCTGGCGTTGATGTGGCCGGTCTGGCCAAAACAGGTGGTTCGGATTTCTGCCCATCTCTACAACGATCTGGATGAGTACGAAGCCTTTGCCCGAACACTCAGAACATTGGTGGGCTGAACAGAGATTCTGCCTGAGACCTGGTCAAAGCCTCGCCAGGGTTGATGCCGTGCCGGTTCACAGCCGCATCTATGCCGGTGATCGGATCGGGTAGCTCAACAGGAGAATCCGATCCTCCCAGCAACGGGATCCCCGCCTCCATCATCGACTTGAATGGATAGGCACGGCTCATTCTCGAATCACCGAGCCGCTTCATCAGCCAGTTCTCCTCCGATGCGAGAAAGGCGGGTTGGATTGAGGCAGTGACTCCGAGATCAGCCATCCGATCGATCGTGGGATTGGTGAGGATCGAGGCGTGTTCCACCCTGAGTTTCGAGGGGTCCCCTCCTTCACGTACCAGTTGTCCGTGAATGTCGAGAACCTCATCGTTGGCGCGGTCTCCGATCGCATGAATGGCGACGACACCCCCAATCTCCAACGAGGTACGCGCCATTCGCAACGTGACATCTGGGTCGAAACGCAAGGTTCCATTGGTGGATGGTTTGTCGCTGAACCCTTCGTACATCGCTGCGGTATGCCCCCCGAGGCTTCCGTCGATGAAGTCTTTGTAGCCGTGGAACCTGATTCGACCCTCCGCTTGATCGATTCGCTGCTTGGCCTCGATCAGGGCGGCCCCATCATGGGTGATGACCAGTACATCGATATCGATCGGGAGTTCGGGGGCAACACGAATGAGGGTGCTGAGCTCATCCGCGACACCGCACCAAATCGAGTCGCCAATGGAGATGATCCCGGTGACCGACCCGATTCCCATTGCCGGGAGTCTCGCCAGAGCGCTCAGAATCTCGCTATCTGAAGGAGGCGTGGTGGTTGGGGCAAGGGCTTCTGACACGATCGGAACTGCAGTCTCTCGCAGGACCCCGTTCGGTTTTCCCTGGGAGTCACGATCGAACGCCCCCCCATCCGGGTCGGCGGTGTTCTCGTCGACACCGGCCAAAGCCAGGGCCGCGGTGTTGGCGACCGCGATGTGCCCACAGTATCGGTACAGCAACACGGGACGATCCCGGACGACATCGTCGATGTCGGCCGCGGTCGGGAGTCTCTGGTCCGCGACTCCTTCATCGTTTAGACGTTGGCCTATGACCGGTCCGCGTATCTTCTCGGCACGCCTTGACACCATCGACATCACGGTTTCGAGGTCTGGAGCCTCCATCAATTCGAGACCGTTGACCAGCGAGACGTACCCGAACGGGTGGAAGTGGTGGTAGTGGTACATCAGCGGAGATGATCGGGCATCGTGGCCGAAACTATGCCACGAAACTCTTCATGGAGTTTGCCGTTGCTGCCGACAAAGGCACGACCCTCCAACACATCTGCCTGGCCGCTCTCGTCGGTGAAGCTCCCACCGGCTTCCGTGACCAGCAGCATGCCGGCAGCGATATCCCATGGCTTGATCCCGGCGGCTCCACCATGCTCCCAGTAGGCGTCGAAGCGACCGCTCGCCAGCCAGGCGAGGTCGAGGGCGGCCGCCCCGAGACGACGGGTGCCCTGGGATCTGGTCATGACTTCTTCGACCACCTTCAGATAGTCGGCGGCGTATTCCTGTCGGTCGTAAGGAAATCCGGTGACAACCAGGGCGTCGCCGAGATTCGATGTGTCGGAAACCCGAATCGGCTCACTGTTCATGGTGGCGCCTTCTCCCTCCACAGCGACGAACTCATCATTTCGAGCGACGTCCACGATCACCCCCACCAATGGTCGATGGTTGTCCCAAAGGGCTACCGACACGGCAACTTGGGGAATCCTGTGCACATAGTTGACCGTGCCATCCAGTGGATCGATGATCCACACCCGCCCCTCCCGCCAGTCGCCACCGCCGCCTTCCTCTCCGAGGATCGAGTCGTTTGGGAAATGCGAGATGATCACTGAACGTATGGCGACTTCTGCGTCGCGATCAACCTGAGTGACCGGGTCGACCGTGCTCTTGAGCTCAGTGTCGAGAGGCTCGAAGAAGCCCGCCTGAACGATGTCGGCTCCTGAGCGCGCAGCCCGGAGGGCTACCCAAACGTCACCTTCCCACATGGCCCGCGACTCTAGGTTGCCGGCGATCTGCTCGATCCGTGCCAGGCCAAGAAAGAGAGCCCTCGTATGGAGGGTCGAGGGCTCTCTCCTTCTTCGCCGCGCTGGCGAGTCCTAACCCTCTCGGGTCCAGTCTTCGATGTTCCAGTACTGGGAATCCCAGGAATTGAGATCACCCACACCGTGGATGTCGATACCGAACGCAGACACATCACCCCGGTGAATCAGGGGAATGACGATCCCCCCTTCGACCAGGAGATCCTGCAGTTGAACCAGTTGTTGGGCGCGAGCCGGGTCTTCGAGGGCAGTTGATGCCAGCTCGTCCCAAATCGCGTCGTACTCGGCGCTGGCGTATCTGGGCATGTTGTCGCCGCCCCAGCTG
>JBAVIK010000171.1:0-9419 GCA_049686815.1 Acidimicrobiia bacterium
GCCAGGCCTTGATGCCTATCCGAGCTCCCACGATCGCTCCTGTGGCAGCACCCAGGACACTTCCACCGATCCGCACTGCCTGCTCGATGGGACTGTGATACACCTCGTTGACGGGGGCCGCGAGGAGAAGTCCAGCCAGTGCCAGACGAATTGGGTCATCTACGAACTCACCCATCAGCTTCATCACCTCGGCACCCGAGACCGTGCCCACCGCGGCGAGCAGATCTAAGAACTCTCTCTCGAGAGTTTCCAGTCGATCGGAACCGACCAGGTCGGCACCAATTTGGTCCACAGCGGGGACGATTACCTCGCCAACGCCAAACACGAGGTCGCGCCCAGATTGGCCAAAACAGGATGCAGCCACCGCTGCAGCGATGATCGTTCCGGCCGCAACGCTGCTGGCATCACGGTGAAAGAGACGACCCAGCTCGATCGAGCCGCTGACGACTGCCCCCGGATCGTCACGGAAGGCGACCCCAATGGCGACTGACCTGGCGATGCCATCGGGAGACGCCTCGTCCTCGGGTATCGCATAACCCGCCGCCGCACGGTCGAGCCAAGTTCGAAAGTGCGGTGTTTCCGACCGGTACACGTTCTCCTCATACTCCGAACCGTCCAACTCACGGATTGCCCGCACCAGCTCGTCGAGGTTGAGACGACGACTTTCGATGAGTTGGTAGGCGATGATTGTGATCTGCTCGGTGATAGCGCTGTAGCCGAGTTCCCATGCACCCCCAGCAGCGTCGCCTGCGGCGACCCCCAACATGAAGCCGTCACCTTCGCCCGAGACCAGAGAGAACAAAGGTTCGGTCTCGACTTCGCCCCCAGGTTCATTGTCCGAGCCGAGAAAGTCTGTCATCGGACTCGAAGGCTACCGCTGTACCCTGCCGCACCAATGGACCGCATCGTCGTGATTGCCAATCCGGTCGCCTCACAGTTCACTGGTGGGTCCCATCGGGATGTGATGGCCACGCTGTCGAACAGTCACGACGTACAGGCGATTTGGCCGTCGTCGGCAACGGAAGCCACTGATGCTGCCGCCCTGGCTGTGGCCGACGGAGTTGGAATCGTCGTTGCTATGGGCGGCGACGGGATGGTCCACCACGTCGCACAGGCGTTGGTTGGCACTGAATCGACGCTCGGCATCATCCCGGTTGGCACCACCAACGTGGTCGCCCGAATTCTCGATCTCCCCTCTCGTCCATCTCGAGCGGCACGTCTGATCGGATCGGGCTCGACGCCCTCGCTTCTGGGGGTGGCGACCATGCATCTCTCGAGAGGCGCCATCGAAACCGAGCACCACGCTGTTTTTGCCTGCGGCTTCGGCCTCGATGCCGAAGTGGTCATCGAGGCCGACCGGGATCCCTACCGAAAATACCGATTTGGCTCGATCCACTACGGGCGGACGGCCCTGGGGGTGGGTCTCAGGAAATTCCCCTCGCGAAAACCTCATCTCGAGGTGACCGCTGGGGACAGGTCCTCGCATGCGTCCGCGGCACTGCTGCAATTCCGTGACATCTATACGTATTTCGGCAAGATCCCGATCAGACTCAATACCGTTGTCCCCGACCCGATGACGGCGCTCGTCCTCGAGCAACTGAAACGTCGACGCATACCCAGAATCGCCATTTCCGCCCTTTCCGGACGAGAGCTGGGAAATGTCGATGGCATCGAGGTTTGGGACGCAGTCAAATCGATCGAAGTGGTGGCCAATCCCCCCGTCGCGGCGCAGGCCGATGGCGAGTCTCTGGGCATGGTCGACGCGGCCCGGGTCGATTGGAACGCCGACTCGCTACGGGTTGTGAGCCAGACATCGATCTAGTGCCGCCCTAGCCCTCCTGATGGATTCGAAGCTGTGGGAACGGGATCGAAATCCCCTCGGCATCGAAACGCAGCTTCACGCGCCGCAACGCCTCTCTCCGAACGGTCCATCGCTCATCGGCGGCCGTCACCAGTCGAGCACGTAACACCACCGCGGAATCTCCCAGCTCGTTCACACCCATGATCTCGCAAGGGCCGTCGATTCGATCCGCCCACTCCGGATCAGAGGCCAGGGCGTTCAACTCCTCCTCGAACACCGCTAGGGCGAGATCGACGTCTGCCTCGTAGGCAATGCCGACGTCGATCACCGGCCGGGCGTAGTGGCTTGTGTAGTTGGAGGTGACCGTCACCTGCCCGTTGGGGACGAAGATGAGATTCCCCTCGAGGTCTCGCAGGACGGTGACCCGCAGTTGGATGTCCTCCACCGCTCCGGTCGCCCCGGCCATGGTGACCGTATCGCCGATGTGGAATTGGTCTTCGATCAGCATGAAGAACCCAGCTATCACATCTTTGACGAGATCCTGGGCACCAAATCCAACGGCAGCGGCCAGGACGGTGCCAACAGCGAGGAACGGGGCCACACTGAAACCCCAAACACCAAATAGGAGCAATACCGTGGTGATGCCCACCGCCAGCAGGAGGATCCGTCTCATCATCTTCCATAGGGTGAGGACCCGGGCGCCCGACTCTCCCTCGGACTTCTCGGCATACCGGGCGACGGCCCTTCGTCCGAGACGAACCAGGAGGAGATAGACGACGGCTGCGCCAACTACGACGATGCCGCTCCGGATCAGATTGGCGGTGATTGAAGCTTCCATTGGGGGCGCGCAGGTTACCCAGCAGTAGTGCTATTTCCGGAGAGATCGCTCCGCGGACACAATCGAGATCGTCAGATCGGTCAATGCCGCGTTTGCCACAGCCCTCTTCCGGAGCAGCAAACGCACCGGATCGACGAGTTTGTCCTCCAGTCGGCCCCTGGCCCCCTCCATTCCTTCATCGCTCTTGGTCGGCTGGCGATCTTTGCCCCTCTGGAACCACCGTCGAGGCTCGGGGAGCACCGGTGGAGGGGTGAGTGTGCTGATCAGCGACGGAACGGTGGTGGCGATGTCGCCGATCTGTCTGCTCGTCGGTCCACCCACTTCGGAGGCCAGCCGTTCCAAGAACTGGGTAATAACGTCAGAGGCATCGTCCATCGCCCCGGTGGAGAGCTTGTCCACGGCGGCCAATAGAACCTCCTCGGCCCGCGACTCGAAGTCAACACTCTTCCCCCCGGTCGAATCGAGGAGACGGTTCGCTGATTCTTCCAGGTCGGCCAGCAGCTTCAGCATCACGCTCGATCCGGAGCTGTGAATTGACTCCAGGGCGTCCAAAAGCACGTCTGTCCCCGATGGAGGCCCGGCCGCCGGAGCGGCCGAGGTTGGGAAGACCCGCGCATCCCTGACACCGTCATCCGACAATGCCTTGCGCAAGTCTGCAAGTACTCGCTGCAAGCCGTCACCGGGGAGCCGGTCAATTTGATTCAGGGCAAAGAGAAATCGGTCGGACTGCGATGAGAGAGGGGCGATGTAGCGGTTGTGTAGTGCGTCGTCGCGATACTTCTCGGGGTCCGTAACCCAGATCACCAGATCAGCCGTTGGCAGCAATTCCTCGACCCGGTGGCGATGGTCTACCACCACGCTGTCAGTGTCGGGGAGATCGATCAGACAGAGCCAGCTCTTCGCCCCGTCGACCTCCAAAGCGTGGATACCGAGTCGGTCGAGATAGCCGCCAACCAGTTTGAGCCGGCCAAGACCGACAACCGCCAGTGGCACCGATGTCGTCGGCCTCACACCCCCGATGTCGGCGACATCGGCACCAACCAGAGCGTTGAAAAGGCTGGATTTCCCCGAGCCAGTGCCGCCGGCGAGACAAACAACGATCATGTCGTCTGGATAGGCGCTCCGGGTTTCCACGCCGTGTATGCGTTCGGCCACAAGGTTCAAACCGGGCTTTTCCACGACTCCTTCACAGCATGAGAGTGCGTACTCCGCTTTGACGAGGAGGCCGGCCAGGCCCTCAAGCATCGGCGAAATGGGACCTCGCCACCACCGCGGTGACACGATCCCGGACCAGATCCACGTCCGGCTCGCCGAGCGTCGACTCGACCAGCTCGAGAAGACGCTCACCGATGTGGCGGTACACGACCTCCAGATTCTGAATCAAGTCGCGGTGAGCAGTTGCGACGACCTCGTCGGCGGTCTCTCCGAGAACAAAGTCCTCCAAGACGTGGTCGCGCTTTCCCAACGCGGCCGCGCCCACCACAAAGTCCCGGAGTGGCTCGTTCGAACTTGGACCTGTCGAGCGAATCTTCGACCACCATTCAGACATCGTCGTGTCGAGGATTGCTCTGGCATCATCGATGATGACGCCCGGGGATCCCCCGAAGCGGTCGGAATGGTGGAGCACTCCCACGTCGCTCAGGTTTCGACGAACGTCTGATTCGACGATGGCTCGTACCGAATATGACACGCTCCGCTCGAACGCCTCGAGCCCAAATGCCCTGTGACCTCGCAGCCATCTCTTCTTCGATCGACGCGAGCCATCGTGGGGGAATCCGGCGAGGGCCGGACCGTGAGCTTCGGTCAAATCGAGCGCCCCGGCATTGGAAGCGAACTGGTCACGGATAAGGCGTTTCTCCTGTTCGATCCAATTGCTGTCCTCGAGGACCGAGCCGACCAACTCGTCGATCTGATGAAGCGTTTTGGCGAGCACGCGATCGATCGTCTCCTGACCGTGTCGTTCGCGTTCTAGTGCGAGTGCGACGAGGTCGCGGGCCAGTTCGCGAACCGCCAGCGACGGGACTGAATGCGACCCAGCTCGGAGATGATGCTCAGGAACTCTCAAAATCTCCGTGTTGAGACCTTCGGTGCCGAGACGCGAGCTGAAATCGACCGCGGCTCCAGATGACCCGCTCGAGTAACGATTGAGCACGTTGATCACCGGGGTCCCGCGTGCGACCGCCCGTCGCAACACCTCCCATGGAACCATGTCGGCATATCGAAGCGCCGAAGTGACGAAAACCACAACGTCGGCGTTGTCGATGACGATTTCGGCCATAACCCTGTGCTCGGTCGAGGTCGAATCGATATCGGGAGTGTCTATCAGCACCATGTCGTCGAGGATCGGGGCGCGACCGAGACGGACCTCACACTCCACCCCACTCACACGTTGGTAGTCGTTGGCCCTGTCCGCCGATGCCAACACGATCGGCCCCTTCGTCGTGGGCCGAATCGGGCCGGTGATCGAGAGGTCACGGCCGGCGAGACTGTTGACGAGGGTCGACTTCCCCGACCCGGTGGGGCCGGCGAAGACCACGCATAGCGGCGTGTGGGGATTGGACAATCGGACACTCAGATAGGACCGCAGGGTTCGTACCAAGCGGTCCCGCTCGGCGAGCGAAGATTTCCCCCGAATTTCGGCAACCCTGAGGTCCAGCGATTCCAATGCGTGGGCCAGGTGATCGAGATCATCGATCAGACCGGGCGAGCTTCTGACGGCGACCACACCCCAAATTGTGCCACGCCGGGGTCGAGACTCGTGGTTAGTCGGTCCAACCTGTTTCTGGTCGCTCGAACCAGACATGTACCTGGCCGGTACCGGTCGCGTTCTCGTAGTCCGAGAACAGGGTGCCTTTGGCCACACAGTCCTGACCGCCGATCGCACCGAGCATCATCAGAAAATGGCCAAAGTCGCCTTCGGGCCTGTACTCCATGTACTCGTCCATAGAGTCGACTATCCGCCGATGGTCGCCCTGTCGCATCCAGTCGAGACGCAGCTCGTCGGCGGCCCGGGCCTCCGGGGTGAAAATGTGAACCGGGTCGGACGCTTCATGCTTTGTGATCTGCTTGAGCGGCCAGAATGTGTGGCTCATCCCCCCCGAAGCCAGCACGACGGCACGCCGATCCAACCGGGAGATTGCCTCACCGATGGCTTCACCCATGGTGAGGAAGTCATCGGGCTCCCCGGTCTGCACCACTGACACAGACATGACTTTCTCGTCTTTGTGGAGATAGTGGACCAGGTTGATCGTCGCGTAATACACCGGAAGAAATTCATCATCACTGGCGTGAGTCGGGGTGCCCAGGTCCTTACCCAGGGTGGCGGCGAGACGCGCCAGCTCGGGATCGCCCTCATAGTCGTAGGGAATGCCGGCCATGCCCCGGGGCAACTCCGACGATGTCATGTGCCCGGAGCGTTTCTGGTGAGCCGAGATGACGTGCTCGACAGTCGTGAACCAGTGAGAGTCGACGATCACGATCACATCGGGTTGAAGTCGATCCAGGACCTCGTCACGCAATCGGACCAGACCTGGGACAAGGCTGATCTCCTTGCCATCGTTCAATTCACGACGGGTTGGCCCGTCGAACATGATCGTCGGGGCATGACTGATCAAACCGGCGCCGACTATCTCACCCATATGAACATCTCCTGCAGATCGTTCGGAAGCTAACGATATCCTAACCGGTTGACTGATCGCCTGCCACGAGCGGCTGATCGTCAGCGGTCTCTGTCACGATTCTGAGAAGTCGCGCCAACTCCTTGCGCTCTAGCGCATCAAGACGTTCGGTGAACTGGGCTTCATACAGGTTGAAGGTGGGAAAAAGAGTTTCAATGGTCCCGAGACCGGCGGATTCGAGGTGAACCATCACTTTTCGGCCGTCGACCGGGTGACGCGATCGGGACACCAGGTCGCCCCTTTCCAAAGTGAGCAGCATGCCAGAGAGGGTCCCTTTCGCCAGACCGCAGTCCTCGGCCAGTTCACCTGTCTCGCGATCACCCCAGATCCACAACACGAAGAGGATTGTGAACCCGCCCCAGCTGAGGCCGGCGCCGCCGAGAATCTCCCGTTCCATGCGATTACGCACTGCGTTGGCGGCCCGATAGATATTCGACACTGCCAACAGAGCATCGAAATCGAGAGGACGGTCGCCAAGACGCTTCCGAATTTGCCGCTCGGCGTCGAGCACCACGTCCGGATCGTGGTCAGTGAGTGGCTTTGGCATATCCTTGAACTTCAGACACGTCCCCCAGCTTATCCTTAGGTAGCTAACGACCCCGGAGCCACATGCCCTCGCCTCGTGCCGAGATCTCAGAAGTAGCCGTATCCCCCGATCACTTCATCGATGGGAAACGGGTGCAGTCAGAAGAGACATTCGAGGTGCGCTCACCTCTCGACTGGGATTGGAAACTGGCAGATGTGGCACGGGGCAATTCGATCACCGCAGACCTGGCAGTCTCGGCAGCGATAGCGGCCGCTCCCGGTTGGGCCGCGCTAGGTGCTTCGGGACGAGCCGAGATTCTGCATCGTCTTGCAGACGTCATCGACCACAACATCGATGACCTGGCGACGGTGGAGTGCGCAGACATGGCGATGCTGCTCGAAAGCCTCCAGGCGAGGGTGATCCATCGAGGAGCGGAGAACTTCCGAAACTATGCCGATCTCGCATCCAGCTACGAAGGAAGGGTGTGGTCGTCAAAGGGCACGAACAACGAGGTGCAGCGGATGCCGGCAGGTCCCGCGGTGATCATCACACCGTGGAATGCGCCCTGGCTGCTCTCCACGTGGAAGATCGCTCCTGCCCTGGCGGCCGGGAATCCGGTGATCCTCAAGCCGGCAGAATGGGCGCCGTTATCGGCGTCGCTGCTGGCAGACATGGCCTCCGAAGCCGGGATGCCTCCGGGGGTGTTGAACATCGTCCAAGGTATCGGTGACGAGGCAGGCGCAGCCCTGGTCTCGGATCGGAGGGTGCGGAGAATCTCATTCACAGGGTCACCCGAGACAGCTCGCCACATCGGGGTCGCCGCGGCACGAAACATCATTCCTTTCACCGCGGAGCTCGGCGGAAAGGGACCTTTCCTGGTGTTTGCCGACTGCGACATCGAAGCAGCCGCCAAGAAAGCTGCCGGCCAATACGACGACTCGGGCCAGGTCTGTCTCGCAGGAACGAGACTGCTTGTCGAGGAGGACGCGAAAACCGACTTTCTCGAGCTGTTCAACAAGTACACCGACGCCCATGTGCTGGGTGACAGCCGCAACCCTTCAACGACGGTCTCGCCGATGATCCACCCTGACCATCTGGCACGTGTCGAGGGTTTCGTCAACAGAGCTCGCGAAGCCGGCGATCACATCGTACGTGGGGGCGATCGATGGAAGCCGGACGGTCTCTGGTACGAACCGACACTGATCGAGCCCGCAACCAACCATTCCGAGGTGGTGCAACGAGAGGTATTTGGCCCGGTCCTCACCTTCCAGACCTTCCGGGGCGAGTCCGAAGCCATCGATCTTGCGAATTCGACCGAGTACGGGCTCTCCGCAATCGTCTACACGGGCTCCGATGACCGTGCGCGTCGGGTAGGTGCTGCGATCAGATCCGGGACGATCTGGGTAAACACCTTCCTCGTTCGTGACCTCACCGCGCCGTTCGGCGGTTGCCGCTTGTCGGGAATCGGACGCGAAGGTGGGGACTACGCACTCGATTTCCACTCCGACCTGAAGACACTTCAAGTTAGTGAGGGAAGCGTCAGCTAACGACCGGGCCCCCGCCGGTCATTCCACGTCTGGTTGGATACTCGGCTGCCTCACCCATTTCCGGCATCTCATCCTCATCCATCGAAGCGAACTTCCTCGAAAGCCAAGTCGCAGCTGGAGTCGCCGTGATTCCGTGTAGCAGTATCGAGAGAGCAAGGGTTACCACTATGGATTGCGTCACGATCGTGGGAACTTCGGGAAGCTCCTCGACAGCCACCAGGTAGAAGACGATGGTGGCGAGACCCCGCGGGCCGAACCAACCGAGAAACCCGATCGTCGCCGGCATCAGCTTCTCCCCGAGCAGGGAGAGCGCAATCGCCAGCGGTCTGATGACGATGAGCGCCAATAGGGCCATGATCACCGCCTCCCATGCGACACCGTCTTCTAGGATTTTTGTGATTGGTCCAGCGCCTACGAATAAGAACGCCAGACTCACCATGACGTGACCTTCAGCTTCGGCGAAGTCGTAGAGGTAGTCGGGCTTAGGACGAATTCGATGGCTCATCACCGCCCCGGCAATGAAGACCGCCACGAAACCCGAGCCGCCGAGAAGCTGGACAGCGGCGAACCCCGCCAGCGCGAGCGACAACGCCGCGATCTTCTGGTGGAGGGGATCCATCCAGCCGGCCTGTCTGCCCCTGGTGATGATGTACGCGCCGAGGATCCCGATTGCAAAACCTCCGATCGTCCCGAAGCCGATCTCCCTCACGACGAGGATGAAGGACTCCCTCACCGACACCATCCCCTCTTCCGCCTCGATGAGGCCCGTTGCGATCAGGAGTGCAGGCAGAGCCAATCCGTCGTTGAGCCCTGACTCGACATTGAGCGACTGACGGATTCGCGCCGGCACCGACCGGTTCTCCAGAACCGGTTCGGCCAGGGCAGCGTCAGTTGGTGCCAGCACCACTCCGAGTAGCAGGGCGAATCCAAACGGCAAGCCGAGAAACCAAGCCGAAGCCGCGGCTCCAAAGGCGATGGCGAGAGGCAGACCTATTGCCAGCATTCGTGCTGGCCAGGAATACTCTCCCTT
>JBAVIK010000172.1:0-2081 GCA_049686815.1 Acidimicrobiia bacterium
CCGTTCGTTGTGCGTTCGACAGTTCCGACTCTCCGCGCGGTCCCTGAGGATCTGAGAGATGCAGCGTCGACACTGGGTGCATCACCGGCCCGGGTGTGGCGTCACATCGACCTGAGCATCGTGAGCAAGGCGGCCCTGGTCGGTGCCGGGTTCGCCTTTGCCGTCTCACTCGGCGAGTTCGGAGCCACCGCATTCATCGCACGCCCCACAGTGCCAACCATCCCAACCATGATCTTCAGATTGCTTGGCCGTCCTGGAGCCACCTCGTTTGGAATGGCGATGGCCCTCTCCGTGGTGCTTGCCGGTCTGACCGCGGCGATAGTGCTTTGGATCGACCGCGCTCAGGCCGGGGACATCGGAAGATTCTGATGCTGGATGTCGAGGCCATCACTGTCACCATCGAGGACACCGAGATCCTCAGCTCGACAACTCTGAGCGTGGCTGATGGGGAGGTCGTAGCCGTACTCGGCCCCTCGGGCTCGGGTAAGTCGACACTTCTCCGGGCCATCGCCGGGCTTGTTCCTCTTTCATCTGGCGATGTGCTGTGGGATGGCCAATCACTGCGGGAGATTCCCACTCATCAACGTCGCTTTGGATTGATGTTCCAGGGCTACGCGCTCTTCCCACACATGAGTGTTGGTGAGAACGTCGGATTCGGACTTCGAATGACCAAAACCGAAGGGCCGGGCGAACAGGTCGAAGAAGCTCTGGGATCGGTCGGTTTGGGTGGCTGGGGTGATCGCAGCATCGACTCGCTGTCAGGTGGTGAAGGCCAGAGGGTCGCTCTGGCACGCACCTTGGCTCCCCATCCCCGGTTGGTGATGTTGGACGAGCCACTGGGAGCCCTCGACCGAAATCTTCGGAAGCGTCTTGTCGCCGAGACCCGCCAACTGTTGGTCGAGCGGGGGGTGACCTCGATAGTTGTCACCCACGACCGTGATGAGGCCGTTGCGCTCAGTGATCGGCTTGCGCTGATGCGAGCTGGGCGGATCATCCAAACCGGGACCCTCGAACAGTTGCTCACCAGCCCCTTCGACAAATGGGTTACCGACTTCCTCAGCTGAACGCTGGCCTGTCACCCACCAACGGGCTTTGTTCGTCTCTTCTACATGGTTGCCCCATCGAGCGAACTCGAGACTCGGCTGGCTCTGAACCGCCTGGCTCGCCGGATCGGCCTCCTCTCGGTTTCGGCGCTGATCTCCGGAGTCGTTGTGGGTGGAATCGGCGGTCGGATCTTCATGCGGATCTCGGCCGTCGCAGCAGGACCGGAGATGATCGGCAGAATCACCGAAAACGGCAATCGAGTGGGCGAATTCACCGTTTTCGGGACCCTGACGCTGATCATCTTCGTCGGGGTCTTTGCCGGACTCGCCGGCAGCGCCATTCTGGTGGCAGTAGATCCATGGCTCAGATGGATGGGCCCGGTGATCGGGCTCGGCTACGCGGTGACCTCCCTCGCGATCACCGGCATCGGAGAGGGATTTGAAACAGTCGACTTCCTGATTCTGCAACCGCGCGCACTGAACGTGACGATGTTCATCTCACTTCACGTCCTGTTCGGTGTGACCGTTGGCGGCTTGTATTGGCTGCTCAATCGACAAGTGCCAATAGATACTGATGGGTCCCACTCCCAAATCGCCCTTGTCCTCTATCTTCTCGCCGGAACGATTCCGGCGTTGGGAGCCTTGCTGCTCTTCGCCTTGCTCACGATTCCGTCGTTCTGCGGATGTGAGCCGTCTTATGGCATCGCGCTTCTCCTGTTGACACTGTTTGGCGCCATGTCGGTTCGTCACATTGCCGACTTGGTCGATCGAACCCCGTCCTGGGTCAAGCCGACTGCGTCGATCGTTGGCTATGCCGCGACTGTGGCCTTCGTGGGACTGGGCCTGGTAGAAGTCGTCACTCAGATCCAGCGGATCCTCTGACGAGTAGAGACCCCCTCCTGGAGAGGGGGTCTCTTCTACCTGGCTGGGAGGGAGGAGTGTCTTAGCTCAGGCAGATGTGTCCGTGTCGGCAGGACGGTTGGCCTCTCTGATCTCACGCAGCTCGTCGACGGTGATGACACCGTCACTCAGGTACTG
>JBAVIK010000173.1:0-3328 GCA_049686815.1 Acidimicrobiia bacterium
GCTTCTTCCTCGGTGATCGACAGTGGTGGGGCTATCCGAAGCGTGTTGCCGTAGATCCCTCCCTTGCCTATGAGCATTCCGTCTTCGCGTGCTGCCTCGAGGGCGGCGGCGGCTTTTTCCGGCGCTGGTTCTCCACCGGGGCCAACCAACTCGATTCCGATCATCAATCCCCTACCTCGAACCTCACCGATGACCTCGAGTTCGTCGGCTAGTGGTACCAGTTCCTGCATCAGGCGATTGCCCACCTTGAGGGAATTGGTCTGTAGGTCGTTGTCGATCACATAATCGAGGTTCGCCAGCGCCCCAGCCGTGGCCAACGGATTCCCGCCAAAGGTGGAGATGCCGATCGCCGGATAGGACTCCATGATCTCGGCCGTGGTGACCACCCCCCCGATCGACAGCCCGTTGCCGATCCCTTTGGCGAACGTAAGGAGATCCGGAGTGATGCCATGGGCCTGGTAGCCCCAAAAATGCTCTCCCGTTCGGCCCCAGCCGGTCTGCACCTCGTCGGAGATGAAGAGAATCCCGTGCTCGTCGAGGACCTTCTTCATCGCGCCGAAGAATCCGTCGGGCGGTATGACAAAACCGCCGACACCTTGAATCGGCTCCGCGATCATCGCCGCCACGTCACCGGCGGTGGCGACATTGAGCAGATCACGAAGGTCGTTGACACATGCATCGATGAACTCGGCGTCAGGAAGGTGCCCAAAGGGGCTTCGCAGCTTGTAGCCACCGTGAATGTATGTCACCTGGAACGGTGAGAAACTGGATCCACTCCAAGTTCTCTGACCGGTGATCGCGGTCGCCGAGTGCGATTTCCCGTGGTAGCTCCCCCTCACCGCCAAAACCTGGTTCGATTTGCGATAGGTCGTTGCGAGGGCAAGAGCAGCGTCGTTGGCTTCGGTGCCTGAGTTGGTGAAGAAGACTTTGGCGTCGGGGATGCCGGAACGCTCTGCGATCTTCTCTGCCAACTCGATCTGTGATTCGATCAGATACAACGTCGAAGTGTGGAGCATCTTGTCCGCCTGGGACTTGATGGCCTCCACGACCTCGGGGATGTTGTAGCCGCTCATCGTCACCAGGATCCCACCGAAGAAGTCGAGGTATCGGTTGCCCTCGGCATCCACTACGTGACGACCGTCACCCTCGACAATCGCTATCGGCTGCTCGTAGTAGAGCGGCGACCAGCCCGGCAGAACCGCCTTGTGCCGTTCGTATAACTCAGCATGCTTGCCCATGTGGTGTCTTCCTTCGACTATGTGTCTCGCAAATATCGCACAAAAAGCAACCGGTCACCGAACAGAACCCTGTCGACGAGCATCCGCTGGGGAGGGCTCGCAACGGGACCGTGGGCGATCCGGGCCGACTCACCCGAGAGGAGGAGTGGGGACGTGCTCACGTTGACCTCGTCCACCAGGCCTGATGCGACGAATTGACCGTTGAGGCTCGGCCCACCCTCGACCAACACTACTTTCGCCGCACCCAGATGTTGGAGAATGGTCGCCGGCTCCAGATCGGGGAGGATTGCCACATCAGCGGAGTCGCCGATGAGAACCAGTTTCGACGGGTTCGCAAAAGTGCTGGTGATGATCAGCGGTTTGTGATCGGGGTCACCGAACACCCTGGCGTCCGGATCGATGCTGAGACGACCGGAAACGATCGCCAGGGTTGGAGTTTCGGCCAAACCGAGGTCCGACCGACGTCGACGTCGAGTCTCATCCAGCGTGATAGGTCGGTAGTTCTCCGCAGCGACGGTGGCGGCGCCCACCAGGATGACATCCGGTACCGCACGCAAGGCCTGGAACATTTCGGAATCGTCATCGTCGCCAAGTTCGGAGGATTTCCCGGAGACGGCAGTTCCCCCGTCCAATGACGAGATCATGTTCAGCATCACCCATGGCCTCCCCGAGGCGATCCGCTCCTCTGTCAGGACGAGGTCGAGCGGATTGAGCGGGTCGTTGGACGGGTCAACGGATCGGAGCATCGGGGAAACATAACGAAGCCCCCGCTGAACACGGGGGCTTCGCTCGACTATCAGTCGGTCGTTAGCCGGCAGGCGGCGTCTCCGCTTCGACGATGCCAACCAGATTGCCCGCAGGATCGTTGAACAGGGCAAACGTCACCATTCCCGGAATCTCGGTTCTTGGAACGGCTGTGGCGCCTCCGTTCGACCCTACGGTTTCGAGGGTGGCATCGATATCGTCGACCTGAAAGTAGATCGCCGCATAGCTGGGCATGTGCTCATTTCCCTGGCCGACGGCACCTGCCACGCCCGTGTGGTCGGCTGAGGTCATGTGGTAGTTGTCAAAGCCTTCCGGCGAATCGA
Source organism: Acidimicrobiia bacterium (assembly GCA_049686815.1). Classification (GTDB taxonomy): domain Bacteria; phylum Actinomycetota; class Acidimicrobiia; order Spongiisociales; family ZC4RG35; genus JBAVIK01. The sequence goes on from JBAVIK010000173.1 coordinate 2,327, forward strand.
ACTCCCACTCGAAGATGTTGCTGTAAAAGGACTTCTGGGCATCCCCATCGGCACCCATGAGCTCCCAATGGACTATCGGATTGGCTGGCATTTTCTTCTCCTTCTGGACCGGCGATTCACTGGTGGTAGGGACATGCCGGCGTTCCGTCCCTGTTGCCCCATTGACGAACGAACCAGGCACAACTCGACAGATTGGATAAGTTCGCGTCATGACCCGGACAATTCTCGGGTTGATGTTCCTCGCGATTCTCCTTGTCGCCTGTTCACCATCCGAGACGACATCAACGTCATCGACCACGGCCACGACTGAACCTCAAGCACCCACGACTACTTTGCCTACGCGACCGCTGGCGATGACTTCACCTGCCTTTGCTGATGGTGGCCCGATCCCGATGAAGTTCACATGTGACGGCGAGGATGTGAGTCCCCAACTGGATCTGGTCGGCCTGCCGACCGAGACCGTGGCTCTGGCGCTGATAGTCGACGACCCGGATGCTCCGGTGGGGGTCTGGGACCATTGGGTGGAATACGACATCGGGGCCGCCGAAGGTGACTTCACGATTGAGGAGGGAACGGGGCCTATCGGGATCCAAGGGGTAAATAGCTGGAATCTTCCCGGCTACGGCGGGCCTTGTCCCCCCGACGGCGAGAATCACACCTACACCTTCGCGGTATTCATTCTGAGGGATGGCCTCGATCTGCCACCTGCCGTCGATTCGGCGACCGTCAGAGCCGCCATGGAGGGAAAGGTTATTGAGACAGTGGAGATCGAAGGGACATACGGGCGCTAGGTCTGAAGCGCTCGTCTTGCCTTCGCTATCTCGCCCTGCCAGGCATTGATCATCAAGACCGGTTTGAATCCCATGGCGATATTGATGTTCAACATCGGCTCGTTCGAACCGGCGTTGCCTGTGTCGATCCATTCCACATCGGGGAATTCGCCCACAAATCGCTTCGCCATCGACGCTTTCAAAAGCCTGCCAAGCCCCTTGTTTCGATGAC
>JBAVIK010000174.1:0-2385 GCA_049686815.1 Acidimicrobiia bacterium
CCACGCTCCTGCAAAGCTGAGGAGGGTGAGCACCGCCAGAGTTGCCAGGGTGCGACGGCGTCGATGCTGGACCATGTCACGACTCGAAGACGCCAGATCTGATGCCGTGTGCTTCTGGACGTAAGCAATGGAATGAGTCCAACGGTCGAACTCTTCGGTCGAGCTCATCGGGGCATCACGGCGGTCACCGAAGACGACAGGCAGGAGGTAGACACTCCAGACTGCGGCTATGACAAGCAAACCAACGATGACGCTTGTTTCCATTGTTTCCAGTTACTCCGTCCAACACTGAGCGTAGTGGTGGACACCACACTCAATCAACGACCTCTGCTCGGACCCACTCCCCGGACCGGCCACCAGCTTTGTGAACAAGGCGAATCGTGTCGATCGTGACGTCTCTCTCAACGCTCTTCACCATGTCGTAAACCGTCAACGCTGCCGTCGAGACTGCTGTCATCGCCTCCATCTCGACACCGGTCTGACCGGTAGTGGAAACGGTAGCGGTGATGCGAACACCATGTGTAGCCGGCTCGAGAGTTACTTCGATGCCGGAAAGCGGAATTGGGTGGCAGAGAGGTATGAGATCGGAGGTCCTCTTGGCTCCTGTGATACCGGCAACGCGGGCCACCGCTGCCGCGTCCCCCTTATCCAGACCGCCGTCGAAGAATCGAGAAATGAGCTCGGGAGACATCCGGACCAGACCGTCAGCGGTGGCAACCCGCTTCGTGGCGGCCTTGTCACCGACGTCCACCATATGGACCTCACCCGCCTGGTTGAGATGAGTGAACCCGTGATCATTTGTCATCTTCTAGGCCTCTCGTCTCGGGGCTGCGGAACAAATCGATCGAAACTGACTCCCCGGGCTCTACGTCGGCGACACCTCTGGGGACCACAGCAAAGGCGTCGGCATAGGCAGCAGCCGACAGCACATTTGACGCCTGCCCACCGCTCTGGGTGACGACCGTTCTTCCACGATCAAGAGTCACATGGACTCTGACGAAGACGGTCTTCTCGATATCAGTCGTGAGCTGCTCACCAGCAATCGCCGAAACCCTGGGGCGAAGTATCAGCCGGGCACCCTGCATCGCCAGCAGTGATGGGCGAACGAATTGCTCATATGAAACCAGCACAGAGACAGGGTTCCCCGGTAGACCAAAGAAGGGAGTTCCCCCAAGCTTGCCGAACGCAAAGGGTTTCCCCGGCTTCATCGCCACGGATATGAAATCGATGCCGGCCTCATCACGCAGGACGATCTTCGTGACGTCGTAGTCCCCCATCGACACGCCGCCCGAGGTGACGATGGCGTCGGCCTCCACTGCGGCCCTGCCCAGGGTTGCCCTGAGCAACTCGACATCGTCGGGGACAGTGCCGAGGTCAAGCACATCCACACCGTCCGCGGCCAACATCGCCGCCAACATCGGCCGATTCGAGTCGCGAATCATTCCAGGCGCGAGGGTCACCGTGTCCGCGGGAACCAACTCGTCGCCGGTGGACATGATGGCGACCCGGGGTCGGCGGTATACCAACGGCGACACAGAACCAACCGTGGCGAGCACGCCCAAGTGCATCGGCCCGAGACGTGTGCCTTCCTCGAAGACCACATCTCCCGCTCGCACATCACCTCCGGCCGGACGAACCGAAGTGCCCGCGCCGACGATCGATTGGATCGTCACCGATCCGTTCTGCTCCACCGTCTCCTCCACCCGAACGACGGTGTCGGCACCGCCTGGCATAGGGGCGCCTGTCATGATCTTGATTGCCTGACCCTGGCCAACTATCTGTTTGGCTACCTGGCCGGCCGGGACATCCTCGAGCACCTCGAGAACGGCGCCAGGCGTGGTGACGTCTCCCGATCTCACCGCGAATCCGTCCATTCCCGAGTTGGGAAAATGTGGGACATCGGTCGTCGACACGATGGCTTCACCCAATACACGACCCAATGCAAGCCGATAGTCGACTCGCTCGGTTCCCAGCAAACCGATCGAAGACAGGACATGTGCCCGGACTTCTTCGAGAGGTCTCATCGAGCCTCGAGCACGTCATTGCCGTACAGAGCCAACCCGAGCTCCACAGCTGCGCGCAGCAGACCTTGGGGAGTGCCTACGTCGAGAAGATCGCCACCGGCCACAAATCCGCGAAGTCGGCCACGCACGCCCAACTCATGGATCGCGTCGGTCAGCTGGATCTCGCCACCGACGCCAGGCGAGGTCTTGGCCAGAATCGAGAAGACCTCAGGAGTGAACAAATATCTGCCTACCAAACCGAGACGTGACGGAGCATCGTCGACACCCGGCTTCTCGACAGCACCAGCCAGGTCGAGATAACGATCCTCGATATCGGATCCCGGAATCACGACACCGTATTTCGAAAGGAACTCGTCGCTCA
>JBAVIK010000175.1:0-2250 GCA_049686815.1 Acidimicrobiia bacterium
TTGCCAACCTGTGGGATCGATTGCAGCGTTTTGGGGACCTTTTCGCGCCGGCGGTGCTCGGCGGGCAGACCTTGGATGCGGCTGAATCGGCCTTGGGAATCGCATAGATCAGCGGATTTCGACCGTATATGAGCGGTACTACCTCAGGTTTGAGGTTGGTGGGGTTTCGCGGCGGTCAGCCGGCGTCGGTAGGGTTGGGGGATGGACCTGTATGCCCGTATAAACATTCTCGATGGGTTGTCGGTGCGACTACCCAAAGGCGGGCTCGATGAAGCGATTGCCCTGGACAACGATCCGATCGGCCGTGCCCACAATTGGGTCAAACAAGGTGTGGACTATTTGCATGTCGTCGATCTCGACGCTGCTGCCTATCGCGACTACCGAAACCGTGACCTGATCGGGCGTCTGGTCGAGGAGGCAGAAGTGCCTGTGATGGTTGCGGGTGGGATCAGGTCGGAAGGTGAAGCGGAGCGCATCTTCAACATGGGTGCGTGGCGGATGGTGATGGGGACGGCGGCCATCGAGAACCAGATCATGGTCTGGGACCTCTGCCGCGAGTACCCAGAGCGAATCGTTGTATCGCTGGATGTGCGCGCCAACGAAGAGATCGCCACTCAGGGCTGGACTCAGAGCAGTGGAAGATTCCTCGAAGAGGTGCTGATCGAGATGTCCTCGGCGGGTGTCGTGTCTTTCCTGGTCTCCGAGGCGGGACGAGATGCACTCGAGGACCCACCGAATCTGCAGATCCTGGCCGAGGCCCTGGCCGCAGTCGAGGACACTGTTATTGCATCGGGCGGTGTGCGAGATCTCGACGACTTGAGAAAGCTGGTCCAGCTCGAGGCCGCCGGCCGGCGACTCGGTGGGGTGGTCGTGGGGCGCGAGGTCACGGCCGGGCGCTTCACGATCGATGAGGCGAAGGAGGTTCTGGCCGGGCGCGGCCCGACGCGGGCACCCGGCGGGATCAACTCGACCAGGTCGTCGGTCGGTGTCTCTTCGCTTTCGACGGCCGTCGAGTTCTACACGGAGACACTTGGCTTCGAACAACTCCGAACGCCCGCTCACGGTGTCGACGCCGCCGTGGTTCAGTCGGCTCCCGGACAGCAGATCGAGTTGGTCGAGGGCGGAGCCTCACGACCAGATTCGTTGCTCTTCAAGGTCGATGATATTCAGCGTTGGAAGGACCACTTCGCCCACGTCGGCGTATCCGCAACCGCCACAGCGGCAGGTTTGGAGCTCAACGATCCCGATGGGTTGACGATCAGGCTCGAATCTTCCTGATCAGTTGATCCGGGTCCGTGACTGCTCACTGAGGAAGCCGCGCAGATACCACGGCCCACCGCCCCCTGCCCCCGAGGTTCCCGAGCCTTTCCAGCCCCCAAAGGACTGGATGTCTGGCCATGCACCCGTGGTGGCGCCCGCAGCCCGGTTCACATAGGTCACCCCGGCCTCGATCTTGGCGAACCAGCGATCGATCTCTTCGGGATCCTTAGAAAAGAGTCCGGCAGTGAGACCGAAATCCGTGTCGTTGGCCAGTCTCAGACCCTCTTCGAGGCTTTCGATCCTGGTCACGGATACAAATGGGACGAACAGCTCTTCAGACCACACCCACGAGTCGAGGGGCGCATCGACCACGGTGGGCTCCACATAATTGCCGTTCTGAAACTCACCGGCAGCGATCACATGGCCGCCGGTGAGGACGTTCCCTCCGCTGGCCTCGACTTCGGCGACGGCCTTCTCGAAACGCCCCACAGCCGCCTCGTCGATGATCGGTCCCACCAGAACTCCGTTTTCGGTTGGATTGCCCACCTTGATCTGGGAGGTCCGCTGAATCAGCTTCTCTATGAAATCGTCGTAGACCGCACCTTCGACGTATACCCGGCTGGTGGCCGAGCATTTTTGGCCACTCAACCCAAACGCACCCCTGACCACGCCCTCGGCCGCCTGGTCGAGGTCGGCAGAGCCCATGACGATCGCCGGGTTCTTTCCACCCATCTCTGCGTAGACCGGTTTGGGCCGTTTCTCGTTGACGGTGCGATACAGATGCATTCCGACGGGATACGAGCCGGTGAAAGTGAGACCATCAACGCCGTCGTGATGGGCTAGATATGCGCCAGCGTCATCGCCACCCGAGACAACATGCAACGCCTCTGCGGGCAATCCCGCCTCACGCATGACTCGATAGAACTCGAAGGCCATGAGCGCCCCGGTGTTGGAGGGTTTGAGGACGACCGTGTTCCCGGTGATCAATGC
>JBAVIK010000176.1:0-4848 GCA_049686815.1 Acidimicrobiia bacterium
ACCGTCAGCAGGGTGGTGGGGGATCACCGGCGGCGACGACACCGGCCGCCCGTGACGACTATGGCCCCGATGAGGCACCGTTTTAGGAGATTCAAATGGCGAGAAAGAACAAAAGAAACGTAAAGACTGCCAGCCCACGGAGCCGTCGTTTCGAAGGTCGTCGTGGCAAGCCACGCTCGGCCGTCCCCTGCGGCACCATCGAAGTCGACTGGAAAGACGTGTCGACATTGCGTAAATACATGTCAGATCGGGGAAAGATCCGCAGTCGACGTGTGACTGGCCTCTGCCCCCAGGATCAGAAACTGGTGGCGACCGCCATCAAGAACGCTCGTGAGATGGCGTTGTTGCCATACATCGGGAACAGCAGATGAAGCTGATTCTCACCGACGACGTGAAAGAGCTTGGCAAGCGGGGAGACGTAGTCGACGTGGCCGATGGCTACGCCCGCAATTATCTGCTTCCGAGAAAGCACGCAATCAAGGCGAACATCGGTGCCCTCCAACAGGCCGAATCGATCCGGGAGGCGAGGATCGAAGCGGAGAAGCGAGCAAAGGACTTGGCCGAGTCGATCGCAACCCAACTCGTGGGGTCACGTGTTGTCCTGGCCGCACAGGCCGGCGACGAAGGTCAGCTCTACGGCTCGGTGGGAGTAGGCGACATCGTTGAAGGTATCAGTCGATTCACCGGGATCGAGCTGCAACGTAGCCAGGTGGAGATTGGTGAGCCGATCAAGGCGATTGGCCTCCATGAGATCCAGGTCAAGGTTCACCCGGATGTGGAGTTCCCACTGACGATTGATGTGATCCCGGCCTAGGCACTTGTCCACAACCTGTTGAAAACGACCCCTCAAATAGGGAAGTTTTTCGCGCTCTAGGTACGACTTTCGCGGTGTTCAGACAATGTCTTCCACCGCGAAAAACAATCACCACTTTGACTTGGGTGGGTCGCGCCGCTGGTCTATGTTCGGCTTGCTTCCCCCGCTGATGGCGGAACCGACTTCCCTGCCCCGGCGGGGTCTTGCGCGTCGAGACCCTGGAAATCTGTCGGTGTCGCCTGCCAGGGTCTTGTTGAGAGGACGAAATGACAAGTGTGACCGATCATCCCCAGATGCGGCCCGGGTACCGCAACCCGCCTCACTCCCGTGAAGCGGAGGAATCGGTCATAGGAGCGGTGCTTTTGTCGGTGGATGCGGTCAATGAAGTGATGGACCGGGTTCATCCGGAGGATTTCTACGTACCGGCGCATCAAGCCATCTTCGAGGCTATGCGGGAGCTCTTCGATGGCAATCAGGCGATCGATGCGGTCACAGTTTCCGAGGCACTGCGTCGCAATGGTGAGCTGGAGAAGGTGGGGGGGATTCAATATCTCACTCGTCTCGTTGACATCGTTCCTTCCACATCCAACGTCACCTACTACGCGGGCATCGTTGAAGACCATGCCAAGCGACGTGAGCTGATCAGGGCGGGAGCCGCCGTCACCGACTTCGCCTTCAACATCGATGAGGAAGTCTCGAATGTCATCGACAGGGCCGAGCAAGCGGTCCTGGGTGTCGCCGAGAAGCGCAGCTCTCAGACACTTCTCGAGGTTGGACCGTTGTTCAACGACGTGCTCGAGCACATCGAGCTTCTCGAGCAACAGGGCTCCGAGCTCACCGGTCTTGCTACCGGGTTTGTCGACCTCGATCGAAAGCTGGCGGGTCTCCAGAAGGCGAACCTCGTGGTCATCGCGGGAAGGCCGGCCATGGGCAAGTCAAGCCTTGCGATGAATATCGCCACCAATGCGGCCTCCGCCGGGGAGCCCGTTGCGATCTTCTCGTTGGAGATGGCCAAGGAGGAGATCGTCCAACGCATTCTCTCCTCTGTTGGCAAAGTCGACTCGATGAAGCTTCGCTCCGGTCAGTTGGGCCCGCTCTGGCAACGGGTCGTGGATGCGGCCGGCCGGATGTATCAGGCTCCGATCTTCATCGACGATTCACCGATCGTCACAATCACCGACATCCGTGCCAAATGCCGCCGGCTGAAGCGCAAGCGAGGGCTCTCGTTGATTGTGGTCGACTACATCCAGTTGATGGAGGCGAGCGGCAACGAGAATCGGCAACAGGAAATCGCGCAAATCTCGAGGAACCTCAAGAATCTGGCCAGAGAACTGGAGGTGCCGATCATCGCGATGTCGCAGCTGAACAGATCGTTGGAATCGCGGGAAGACAAGCGTCCTCGTCTCTCCGACCTTCGCGAATCCGGTTCGATTGAACAGGACGCTGATGTTGTGATGTTCATCTATCGACACGAGTACTACCACCCAGAGGACCAGGAGAAGAAGGGAATCGCCGAGGTGATCGTGGCAAAGCACCGTGCCGGTTCGACTGGCCCGGTGGAGATGACTTTCCAACCCGAGTTCACTCGCTTCGCCAACCTTGGTCGGGATGTTTCGTAGCTCTTGACGTAACTAACGACATTAGATATAGTGACTAAAGGTATTAGTCACTAGGAGTCGATATGTCCTTTCTTCGCAATAGTCTGCGGGCCAACGGTGTGTTCAGTCTCGTCACCGGGTTCGCCGTCGCTCTCTTCGCCACCTCGTTGGCCACAATCCTGGAACTGCCCCGACCCGTGGTGTATGTGGTGGGAGTGGGAACGCTTCTCTACGGGGCGGTCATACTCTGGCAAGGCCGGGTCTCTGCGGTCGATCTCCGTTTCGCCCTCGCCGTCGTAGCCGCAGATGCTCTGTGGGTGATTGGTGCCATCGTCGTGGTCGCCATCCCCGGGTCCATGGGTGAGAAATGGATGTTGGTTGCTGTCAGCGCACCGGTGGCTGTGTTTGCGGTTCTCCAGAGTGTCGGCATCTTCAGGGCCACTGTGGATGAGCCGGTGCGTCTTCAGACCCGCGTCGAAATCGACGCCGAGCCGAGCAGAATTTGGGATCACCTGACTGACCTCGAGTCGTTCTCAGAATGGAATCCCTTTGTCACGAGGGCCGCCGGCAAGGTGGCAGTGGATGAGCGACTGGAACTACTGATGGGTCAGAACGGCTCTAGACAAATCACCATCCGGCCGACCGTGACAGAGGTTGTCCCCAACGCAGTGCTGGAATGGATCGGCCATCTTGGATTCCGGGGGATCTTCGACGGAAGACATCGTTTCGAACTGGCGGCCACCCAAGAGGGCACCACGATGATTCACTCAGAGGAGTTCACCGGAGTGCTCGTGCCTGTTCTCGAGAGAATGCTGGATGGGCAAACCAAATCGGGCTTCCTGGCCATGAATGATGCGATCAAGGAGAGAGTCGAAGCAGAAAGGGTCCAGTCCGGCTGATGGGACGGAAAGCTGGGATCACCCTCGCGGACGTGGCGACCGCCGGTGCCGCAATCGCAGACGACAAAGGTCTCGAGTCGGCAACCCTGACCGCGGTTGCCAGCGAGTTGGGTATCAAGACTCCATCGCTTTACAACCATGTTGCGGGGCTGGCGGGAATACGGCGTCTTCTGGCGATGCGTGGTTCGAACATCTTGCTCGGGGAATTCGAGACGGCGATCGCCGGCAAGAGTGGGATCGAGGCGCTGCGCGCTATCTGTGAGGCCGACAGAAAGTTCGCCAGCGAGCATCCCGGCCTCTACGCGTCGTTCCTCCCTGCTCCAAGTCCGGGAGAAGACGATGAATTGTACGAGGCGATGGCAGCACCGGTTTATGCCGTGGCCCACGTGCTCCTCGATATGGGGATACCTCAGGAGTCGGCAATTCACTTGATCCGGGCCATGCGAGCTTTGCTCCACGGGTTTCTCGACCTGGAGGCCAAGGGGGGCTTTGGGATGCCCATAGAGATAGATGCCAGTTTCGATTTCTCGATTGAATTGATCCTCGAAGGGATCGAGTCGGCCGCGAGGGTCAGCCAAAAAGAGCGAGCGGCAACCTGAGGTTGCCGCTGGAGGGGTTGTCACTTGCCCGTGAAGCCAAAAAAGCTTCTCAAGAGGGGACTCTCGTTTGGGCTAGGACTCCAGGTCCCAGTGTTACGACAACGGCCCGCTTGCGCTAGTCGTTCTGTGACCTATTCGAACTATACGCATACGCACTAGTTACTGTCGCCCGATGCCGAAATCTCTGTGTGAACGGCTTGCCGTTGGCCCGGATTGACCCTGGTACTTCGAACCGAGCTCGGGTGACCCGTAGGGGAATTCGGCGGCGGTAGTCATCTGGTAGAAGCTGATTTGGCCGATCTTCATACCCGGGTAGATGGCAATCGGCAAGGTCGCCACGTTGGAGAGTTCGAGTGTTATGTGTCCTTCGAACCCTGGATCGATGAAACCGGCCGTCGAGTGAATCAGAAGGCCGAGACGTCCCAGTGAAGACTTCCCCTCGAGTCTCGCCACGACGTCGTCGCCGAGTTTCACACGCTCCAGTGTCGATCCGAGGACGAACTCTCCCGGGTGGAGCATGAAGGGCTCTGCGCCTACTTCGACAAGCTGTGTGAGGTCCTCTTGTGGAGCTCGAGGGTCTATCTCTGAATACTTGTGGTTGACGAACACCCGAAACCCGTCGCCGACGCGGAGGTCGACCGAGGAGGGCTGCACGTGCGACGCCTCGAATGGGTCGATGACGATGCGCCCGGTGTCGACGGCGTCCCTGATCGAGCGGTCTGAGAAGATCATCGGATGGCGATGGTAGATCTCAAGACACGGTGACGCGATTCAGGTCACTTCGCCTGGGGAGGTTTGCCAGGAGCACCCCAGCGAGAACCATCCCGAAACCCACCATGAAGCTGCGCTCGATCACCTCGTCGAGGAGGACGGCGGCGAGGATCGTGGCGACCAGCGGGTTGAAGTTGATGTACACCGCGGTCTGGGTGGGAGAAAGC
>JBAVIK010000177.1:0-9129 GCA_049686815.1 Acidimicrobiia bacterium
GGGGGACTACGTGCTGCGACATTGGTCCGAGGCGGAGACGCCGATCGTGATGAACTCGATCGTTTCGAGCCCGATGTTGGGAAGGCTCGCATCCCTTCACCGGGCAACTCACGAGGTCACGCTGACCGGATTCAAATGGATCATCAATGCGGCTTTGGCCCTGGAGCAGGAGGGCGAGGGCAGATTTGCATTTGGTTTTGAGGAGGCGCTCGGATACTCGATCGGACCGACGGTCCGTGACAAGGATGGCATGTCGGCAGCTCTGATCTTCAGCGATCTGGTCGCGGGTCTGCGCACGGAAGGCAGGACGGTGATCGACCGACTGGAGGAGTTGTGGGGCCAGGTTGGAGTCTGGGTCAGCGCTCAGCATTCTCTGGTGCGCCAGGGGGATGTGGGTGTTGCCGCTATCAGTAATGCTGTCGCCACTCTCGCTGATTCTCCACCTGGCGAGGTGTCCGGCTACCGGGTCGAAGGTGTCAGGGACTTTCGTTCAGGAGGCGAGAACAGACCGTTTTGGCTGGGCAATCAGTCGTTGGTCGAGATGTCACTCGCAGATGTCGGGCGGGTCTTGGTGCGCCCGAGTGGCACCGAACCCAAACTGAAGATCTACGTCGACCTAACCGCTCCAGCCACTTCTGATGTGACAGCGCAACGTGGCGAGCTGCAGATGGAGGCAAAGCGGCTCGCCGCAGAGGTAGCTGAATTGCTGGCGATCTGATTGTTGTCCGGCCGCTCAACCACCACGGGATCCGAGCGTTTCGGTGGGGCCCTAAGTGCCGGTTCGTTTCGAATAGAGGTAGACCCATCCCAAACCATGAATAGAGACTCCAGCAAGCAGCACAGTTCCTGCCCACATATATCCCGCCAGGTACGCCGCCAGGGCCGCCACTATTGCGGCGGCGACAAGTGCGATACGAACACCGTTGAGGGGCCCAAACATCGGGTCCACATTACGCCGCTGAATCTCCAAGTCATGCCAGAGTCGCAATAGTGAACTCCCGATCTGTGGCCCTGCTGTCCACCTGGGCGATCGTAATCGCGTCTTGCACGGCGATGACCGCATCGGACACGACCGATTCAATGATCACAGTCGAATCCGGCACTCCGGTCGAGACGGTCCCGACTACTGGGACCGTCGCACCCGCGACGTTGCCATCCTCTACGACGACAACCGTCGCCATTGAGCGGCCGAGTGACGAGCCGGTGGGTGTTGTCTCACCCACCGGAGTGCCTCTGGCGATCCTCGAGATCGGGACGGATGGATACACCGTCCTCACACCGTGTGGCAACACAACTGAAGTCCTCGGTGGCGATCCAATTCACGATGTTCGCGTTGTCCTCGACCCCGGGCACGGCGGTCCGATCGACACAGGTGCGGTGGCACCGACCGGCATGCCGGAAAAGGACCTCAACTTGCGGGTCGCCCGATCGGCTCGACACCTGCTCGAGGAACGCGGGATCTCCACGGTGTTGACCCGGACGTTCGACTATGCGGTGCCGCTCGGAGTGCGTGCACAATTTGCCGACCGTCTCGGCGCAAATGTGATGGTGTCGATACACCACAACGCGCCCACACCAAATCCATCAGCACAGCCGGGTGTCGAGGTCTTTGTACAGTCTCGGTCCCTAGAGTCCCGGCGGCTCGGTGGGATTCTCTGGGAGGAGAGCATGGACAGTCTGAGTGACTTCGACGTCCAATGGTCTTCCGCCCCCGATGCGGGTGTGATGACTGTCTTGAATACTCGGGGAAGCGACGCATATGGGATCATCAGAGGCCCGCAGACACCGACGGCCCTCATCGAGTTGGGTTACATTTCGAATCGGGCCGAGGCGGAGTTGTATCAAACCCCTCAGTACGTCCCGACCGCAGCTCAATCGGTCGCCGATGCCATCGAGCGCTACCTGATCACAGACGACGGTGGCTCGGGGTTTGTGGAGAGCCGGACGTTCAACCCTCAGCCGGGCGTGGGGCGTGACGTATGTGTGGAACCCGACCTTGGGTAGAGCGTTTGTGGTCGTTCTCCTGGTGTTGGGAGCTTGCAGCGGCGCCGACGGCGAAGAGCCAGCTGTGCAACGCTTCCCCGACGTCGTAGACGTGGGGGTCACGGCCGACGATGGTGGGACCTACCTCTTCTCGGTGACCATCAGCTCGCCCTACGACACACCAGCGAGATATGCCGATGCCTGGCGGGTTACGACCGAAGATGGGACCGTTCTCGGAGAGAGGGTGTTGCTTCATGATCACGCCGGGGAGCAGCCATTCACCCGAACGCTCGCTGATGTATCCGTGCCCCCGGGGGTCGACGTGGTTGTCGTCGAGGCCCGGGATCTCGTCAACGGCTGGGGTGGCAGCGCCATGGAGGTCACGTTGCCCCCAACCGGATAGTGGGTCTGACTTCTCCGAGAAAAGGGAAGTCAGATGGCCGGTTTGGAGATCCTCGTCGTCCCCCGTTGCCACGACGAGTAGAGGTCGCCGTATATTCCGCCCTGCTTCAAGAGCTCCGAATGGGTGCCATCCTGGACGATCCGACCCTGATCGAATACGAGCACTCGATCAGCGGCCTCGGCTGTTGACAGTCGATGGGCGATCGTCACCACGGTGCGCTGGCTGGTCAACCTGGCGAGGGCACGGTTGATCCGAACTTCGGTGGCCGGGTCTACCGCCGACGTCGCCTCGTCGAGAATGAGCAGGTCGGGATCGGCAATGGCGGCGCGGACCAGGGTCACCAACTGACGCTCACCGACCGATAGGGCACCGCCCCTTTCACCTACCGGCGTGGCCAGGCCGTTTGCCATCTCGGCGAGCCAGTCGTCGAGTCCGAGACTCCGAAAGGAGGCCCGGAGCTCAGGTTCGGTGGCTTCGGGGCGCCCCATTCGAACGTTGTCTGCGATGGAGCCACGGAAGAGGACCCCTTCCTGTGGCACCATCACCACCCTGTCCCGAAGCGAGTCGAACTTGATCGTTCGAACGTCGACCTCTCCTACATAGACAGTGCCGTCTGTCGGATCCATCAAACGTGTGAGCAGCTTTGCGAAAGTCGTCTTTCCCGAGCCGGTCTCACCTACGACTGCCACCCGCTGGCGGGCGGGGATGGCCACCGTGGTGTCTTTGAGAGCGGCGGGCGCCTCCGCGTTGTCGGCGGTGTCGCCGGGTCGCGGATATCTGAACGTCACGTTCTCAAAGCGAACACCGACCGGCTCGAAAGGCAATGAAATGCCCCGCTCGCCCGGATCGGCGACATCGGGTGCTATATCGAGAACGTCCAGGACACGACGCCAGCCAGCAACGGCGGTTTGTGCCTCGTTGACGGCCTCTCCCATAATCTGCACCGGTTGAACGAACAACTGTACGAGAAACAAGAACGCCACAACTGTTCCAACAGTCACGTCTCCACTTGCGGCCAGGACGCCACCGATGACGACGACTGCAGCGATGACAATCGCGGAGGACAACTCTCCGGCCCCCGAAAAGATGGCTGAGATCGACCCGGCGCGAACTGCTGCAGATCGATGATTCTCGATGGCCTGTTCGAGACGCTGACGCATGCGATTCTCGATCCCGTATGCCCGGATAACCGGAGCACCGACCACAGTCTCGGCAAGCAGTGCAAGCATATGGCCTACACGCTCCCTGACTGTCATGAACGCGACGTGAAGGCGGGTCTGGAACAACTTGATCATGATGATGATGAAAGGTGTCAGCGCCAGGACCACGAGACCCAGTGGAACCGACATGACCATCATCACCGCCAGCGCGAGAGTGGCTTGAAGCCCATTTACGATCAGCATCAATCCGGCCCATTGCATGAACCGACTTATTTGGTCCACATCAGAGGTGACCCTCGCTACGAGGACGCCTCTTTGTTCTGAGGCCTGATGAAGCATCGAGAGGTCATGGATGTGTCGGAATGCCCTGATTCGGAGCCCGGACAGCGCCGTCTCAGAGACCTTGGCAAGTCGGAGATGCATCCAGCCCGTTGCTCCGGCAGTTATCAGCACGGCCACTGCTGCCAGCAACGTCATCCTCATGATGAATGCCAGATCGACGCCCTCCTCGCTCAGGCCACCGTCGATGATTTGTTGGATGGCTATGGGGACGACCACCCGCCCCGCTGTGGCCACGACGGCAATAGCCAGTGTTCCCGCCAGACCTCTTCTCAGCTCCGGAGAGAGGCTGAGCCCACGACGAACGGTGGCCCAAGCTCCTTCGCCGGGTTGAGTCCCACCGGTCTTACCCGTGCTCGTTGGAGCGGTCACCGCGGTCACGCCGGCTCCTCGAGTTGGTCATATGCATCGATCAGGCTGCGATAGGCCGGCGATGCTGCATAGAGGCCCCGGTGGGTGCCTCGATCAACCACCCTTCCGTCCTCGACGTAGATCACCTCATCAGCAAGCACGATCGAAGACCTGCGATACGCGACGATTACGACACTGGTGTCGAGTTTGACAAGACCTCGGAGAATCTCGCCCTCAACTGAGGGATCCACCGCGGAGGTCGCATCGTCGAGAATCAGCAGCCGGGGTTTGCGCACCAACGCCCGAGCCAGGGCGATCCGTTGCCGTTGCCCACCTGACAGAGTTGCGCCTCTCTCTCCGACGAGGGTCGCGTAGCCGTGGTCGAGCTCTTGAATGAACTGGTGGGCCTGGGCAAGGCGGGCCGCGGCTGTGACTTCTTCGTCTGAATAGGGCTCAGCCAATGTGATGTTGTTGTAGACCGTGTCATTGAAGAGGAATGTCTCCTGAAAGACGATGCTCACTGCGTCGGCGAGGGCATCCCGATCCACATCGACCAGCGTGTGACCGTCGAGACAGATTTCGCCGAGATCGGGATCGAATAGACGGACGAGGAGGTGGGCGATGGTTGACTTACCTGATCCGGTTGGTCCCACCAGGGCCACAGTCGTCCCTGGTGCGACGTTCAAGGATACTGAAGCGATCCCCCTTCCTTCCCCGGATGTCAGAGGGCTTTCGCTCGAGTCGCGACCGGTGAGGAGATCGTGATGCTCGGTGTCTGGGTAGAGATATGCGGCGGTGTTGGCGCTGGCGGCAGCACCACCCTCGTCGACCGGGTCGTGTGAGCCATATTGCACGGTGTCGCCTTCATTGAGAACTGACTCGATGCGTTTCAAGCCAACGACCGAGCGGGGCAGTTCGCCGAGCAGCCACCCGAACACGCGCATTGGCAGCGCCACCAATCGAAACAGATACGCAAACGCAATCAGGGTTCCTGCGGTGAGTATCCCCGACTCCACGCGCCAGGCACCAACCGCCAACACGGCGAGTATCCCGAGACTGGGGAGTGCCTCGATGAGCGGGTCAAACACAGCCCGGAGACGCCCCACTTCGACCATTCGGTCTCTCAGTGCGTCCGACATCTCGCCAAACCGGCCCACCTCGGCGTCCTCACGTCCGAGTGTCTTCACCACCAAAGCGGCGTCGAAGGACTCATGGGCTATGTCGGCTACCTCGGCGCGGAGTTGCTGTGCCGATGCGGCTACAGCACGCATCCTTCTCTGAAACACATAGTTCGCGGCAAGTAGGGCGGGACCCACGGCAAATCCGATCAAGGCCAGAAATGGATCGGTGACGATCAGCAGAATCGCCGTCACCACCAACATGATGATCACTCCGAAGGCCATCGGGAGAGGGGCGGCCACGAAGGAGGCTGCGTCGACGTCTTCGTTGGTGTTGGCCATGAGTTGGCCGGTGGAATGTCGACGATGCCACTCGATCGGCAAATCGAGATACCTGTCGGTCACATCGATGCGATCTCTGTACTGGATGCGATGCTGGGCGAAATATGCGCCCATCCGCCGAAACGTGATGCCTACTGCGCGGGCTGTTGCCACCCCGATCACCAAGAGCGCCGCACCAGTCAGGGTGGCCGTCGCCACTTCTCCGTTTTCGGCTGCCGGGATCAGTACGGAATCGGTGACCCAGCCGATGACGTATGAAGAAAGGATGGTCATTCCGGCAAATAGAGCAGCGCCCAGGCCACCGACGAGGAAGGCCTTGGGGGCCCTTCTCAATTGCCGAGCAATCAGGTGGGTGCCACCACCCAGAAGGGCAGCATCTTTGGCCGGTGCTGTACCGTCAACCGCCATGGGGCTGAGGCTACGACCGTGTCGTCTCAATCCCAACCCAATCCGATCTGGCGGCAGCGTGTGAGAAACTCCATCAGATGAAAGCAGTCGTTTATGACTCGTTTCGGGGTCCGATTGAGCTGCGGGATGTTGTCTCGCCTTCCGCAGGGGTTGGGGAGGTGGTCGTGGGGGTCAGAGCGACGGGAGTCTGTCGCAGCGACTGGCACGGTTGGCAAGGTCACGACCCGGACATCAATGAGCTACCACACGTCCCTGGCCATGAGATGGCCGGTGAAATCGCCGAAATCGGTCGAGACATCGAGGGCTGGGCAGTGGGAGATCGGGTTGTGGTGCCTTTCGTGGCCGGCTGTGGGGTTTGTGAGTTCTGTTTGGGGGGCAATCCTCAAGTCTGCCCAAATCAAACCCAACCCGGCTTCACCCACTGGGGCTCTTTTGCCGAATACGTACGTGTTCCCCACGCGCAGCACAATCTCGTTGCCCTTCCCTGGAACGTCGATTTCGCTTCCGCCGCGTCGCTGGGCTGTCGCTTTACGACTGCATATCGTGCTTTGGCCGACCGGGCGTTGATTCGATCGGGTGAGTGGGTGGCCGTCCATGGCTGTGGGGGAGTGGGGCTCTCGGCGGTGATGATCGCGGCCGCCCTCGGTGGGAGAGTGATAGCGGTCGATGTCAATCCGGCCGCCTTGGAAATGGCGGCTCAGCTTGGTGCTGAGGTATGTGTGCGAGGCGACTCCGATGTGGTGCAGAGCATCGTCGCGGCGACCGGGGGAGGGGCACACATCTCAGTCGATGCCTTCGGCTCGCCTTCGGTCATCGAAAATGCAATCGGGTCACTACGCCGCAGGGGTCGTCACGTCCAGGTGGGCTTGGTGGTTGGTGACCAAGCATCATCACCCCTCCCGATGGGTCGAATCATTGCTTGGGAGCTCGACGTTCTGGGTAGCCATGGTGCTCAGGCATCGGTGTTTCCCGGTCTGTTCGACATGATCGCCGGAGGTCAACTCAACCCCGGCCGTTTGGTGACCTCACGATTGTCTCTCGACCAAGGCGCTGGGGCGCTGATGAACCTGGATTCCAAGCCGACCCCGGGCGTGGCTGTGATTGAGATCTAGGTCCGGCCGGCTCATATGTGCTGTCTCTCAAAAGCCGACAAGACGGCGAGAAGTGAGGCCGTTGTGATGTTGGAATCGATGCCGATTCCCCATTTCAGGTCTCCATTCGCATTTACGCTCTCTACGTACGCAACAGCCTTGGCATCGGCTCCACGACCGATGGCATGCTCGCTGTAGTCGACTACGTCGAAAATCTCCCCCCAATGAGCCCTGATCGCGTTGACGAAAGCTTCTACGGGGCCGTCACCCTCTCCTACGACCTCGACCTGCCCATCATCGACGGTCAGCTGTCCGCTGATGGTGGTGCGGCCCCGGCCCTCTCTTGTTGATGTATGGAGCTCGTGATTCGTCAGACGGAATCTCTTGGTCTCTGGGAGGTAGGTCTCCTGGAACGTCTCCCACATAGCCACCGGACTGATCTCGGTACCGCTGTCTTCAGTGATGTGTTGGATCGCCTGTGAGAACTCGATCTGGAATCGGCGGGGGAGCTCGAATCCGTGCTCCTCTTTCATCACATACGCGACGCCCCCCTTGCCGGATTGGGAGTTGACCCTGATGACCGCCTCGTAACTTCTTCCCACATGTTTTGGGTCGATGGGGAGATAGGGAACACCCCAGGTGTCGTAAGGTTCCGACAGCGCCTCAAACCCCTTCTTGATAGCGTCCTGATGCGACCCCGAGAATGCGGTATAGACGAGGTCTCCCACATAGGGGTGACGCGGATGAACCGGAAGCCGGTTGCAGTACTCCGCCACCCGACGAAGTGCGTCGATATCGGAGATGTCCAGTTCTGGGTCGACACCGTTGGCGAAGAGGTTCATAGCCAGGTTGATGATGTCGACATTCCCGGTACGTTCACCGTTGCCAAAGAGCGTGCCTTCGACCCGATCAGCGCCTGCCATGACACCAAACTCCGCGGCGGCCACGGCGGTGCCCCGATCGTTGTGGGGATGAAGGCTGAGGATTATCGCTTCCCGATCTCGAACATTGCGACCAAACCACTCGATGACGTCGCCGTAGACATTGGGGGAGTAGCACTCGACCGTGGCCGGAAGGTTGAGGACGATCGGATCAGCGGCCGTCGGATCCATCACATCCATGACCGCTTCGCAGACCTCAATTGCATAGTCGGGCTCGGTCAGTGTGAAGCTCTCTGGCGAGTACTCGTAGCGGATGATTGTGTCACCCATCGACTCCTCGAGTTTGCGACACAACTTCGCCGCGTTCACCGGGATCTCCTTGATGCCTTCTTTGTCGAGGCCAAACACCACCTCTCTCTGGAGGGGGTTGGTCGAGTTGTAGAAGTGGACGATGGCACGGGGTGCGCCGGTGATGCAATCGTAGGTTCGCTCAATCAACTCGTCCCGGCACTGGACGAGAACCTGGATGGTTACGTCTTCGGGGATCAATTCCTCTTCGATCAGTTGACGCACGAAGTCGTAGTCCGGTTGCGATGCCGAGGGAAACCCAACCTCGATCTCTTTGAATCCCATCTTGACCAGCTCTTGAAACATCTTGAGCTTGCGTGGCGGATCCATGGGGTCGATGAGAGCCTGATTGCCATCTCGAAGGTCCACAGAGCACCACAAGGGCGCCCGCTCGATGACGACGTTGGGCCAAGTGCGATCCTCGAGGACCACCGGCACGTGGGGCTGGTATTTCTGGAACATCATGTTGGAGGATTGTCGGTTGCGGGGTTTCATTTGGTGTCCTGTCAGCTGGAGTATCGGGGCAAAGAAAAAGCCCCCTGTCGGCGGGGGCGGGCGAGCACACTGAAGACACTCGCCCTACATGAGGAGGAGGAGGTCGGAGCGCTTGGTCGTGATCACAGAACCAACTCTACCTCTGCCTCGCCTGGTCGCCAACAAAAGAGCTGATCTCCACCAATCACCCCGTCGAACCGATAACAATTC
>JBAVIK010000178.1:0-1807 GCA_049686815.1 Acidimicrobiia bacterium
CTCCAGCAGTTTCAAGCCATGAAGTCGATGGGGCCTCTCAAAGACATTCTTGCTATGCTTCCTGGCTCCGGTTCGCTTCTCCGCGAGGTCGATATTGATGATCGCGACCTCAAGAGGGTCGAGGCGATCATCCAGTCGATGACACCAGAAGAGCGCCGGAACCCCAAGATCATCGGTGGAAGCCGAAAGCGACGTATCGCGTCCGGATCGGGCCAAAGGCCCCAGGATGTGAATCGCCTGCTCAAGCAATTCTCCGATACACAAAAGATGATGAAGACGCTGGCCGGAGGTCGGGGCATGCCTTCCCTGGATGCCCTCATGGGTGGTCGGTCCAACAAGAGGTAACCCGAGAGGTGAATTGATGGCAGTCAGGTTGAGATTGATGCGAATGGGCAAGAAGAAACAGCCCATGTATCGCGTTGTTGCGGTTGACGGGCGCTCGCCGCGTGATGGTCGATATATCGAGCAGATCGGTCGTTACGAGCCCCTGCACGACCCCTCCATCGTTGAGATCGACAACGACAGGGCCTCGGCGTGGCTTGCCAAGGGCGCGCAACCGAGCGAGACGGTGGAGAAGCTCCTGAACATCTCGGGCGCAATGAACACCATGAAGATCAAAAGCGGTGGTATCCACGTCGTCGGCGTTGAGACTGCTCCAGTGGTCGAACCGGCGGCTGAACCCGCGACCGACGCTGCCGTCGGCTCAGAGGAGGAGTAGGAGTGGCAAAAGGTGACATCGTCGAGCGTGTAGTCAGTTATGTCGTCAAAAGCATTGTCGACGATCCCGACTCTGTGGAAGTGACTGTTGTCGATCAAGGGCCAAGTGAGGTCGTCGCCGAAGTTCGCACTGCCAAGGGCGACATGGGGCGTGTGATCGGGCGACGAGGTCGCGTGGCAAAGGCAATTCGAGCCGCTGCAGGTGCGGCCGGTGAAGAAGAGGGGATCTCCGCTGGAGTCGAGTTCCTCGACTGAGCGTCCCGCCGAGCCGGGCCGTCTGAGCCGCGACGACGGCTCCGAGCCTCCCTCTCAGCGGGGAAGTATGGGCTCAGAGCGACCTTCGACTCCTGCTGGCCGACTCGGTCGACCCAATGGGCTGAAAGGTTTTCTCGGTCTCTACGTCGAACCTGAAGATCTGGTCTATTTCGAGCCGGGTTCCACCGTTTTCGTTGGCGATCGCCCATTGGTGGTCAGGGAGATCCGTCGCGGGGCCAAGGGGTTCGAGGTGGCATTCGCCGACGTGACTGATCGTGCGTCCGCTGAGCTGATCAGAAACACTGAGCTGCTGGTCGCAGAGCGTCGTTCACTAGACAATCACGAATTCTGGCCCGACGACCTCATCGGTCTCATTGTGCGACCTGGTGGTGGCAGGGTCGTTGGCGTGAATCATGGGCCGGCCCAGGATCGGCTGGTGATTGAACGAGGTGAGAAGAGATTCGAGATTCCCTTTGTCGATGCACTCGTCCCGATTGTCGACGTCGAGGAGGGCTTCATCGAGATGGTGGAGATCGACGGGCTAAGTGACCTATCCGCTGGAAACAGCTAGCGAAGGAAGATCCCGATGGTCACACCCTCGAGCCCACCGTCCTCCTGATTCTCATCACCGATGAACAATGCTGTTTCCCCCGGAGGGAGTTCCACTTGGGCCCGAAACTGTCCCCAAGTGGCCACGCTGTCCGCGGCAGTCGTGAACTCCTCAGCCACAACCTGGTCGCCGGCCGTGGCGATTATCAGAACGTTGGATTCAAAGGTTCTAGCGTAGCCCTCGATCAAGACCGGAGACTCGGTCGAGGTGCCCTCGGCCGGCATT
>JBAVIK010000179.1:0-5570 GCA_049686815.1 Acidimicrobiia bacterium
GTTCTGGGTGTTGACGCGGTCTGGCTCTCCCCGTTCTTCAAGAGCCCGATGCGGGACTGGGGATATGACATCACGGACCATTGTGATGTGGACCCTCTGTTTGGAACCCTCGATGACGCCAAGACACTGATCAGCGAGGTTCACGCCCGGGGAATGAGGGTGATATTCGACTATGTGTTGAACCACACCTCGGATCAACACCCCTGGTTCCTCGACTCGCGGTCCTCACGGGACTCCGCCCGTCGGGACTGGTACGTGTGGCGTGACGGTCGGGATGGGGGCCCACCAACCAACTGGGTGAGCGTCTTCAGCGGCCCGGCCTGGACCTACGACGAAGCCACCGAACAGTGGTATCGCCACACCTACCTCAGCCACCAACCCGACCTCAACTGGAGAAACCCCGAAGTCGTGGAGGCGATGTTGGACGTCGCCCGTTTTTGGCTCGATCTCGGGGTGGACGGTTTCAGGGTCGACGCCGCCCATCAAATGATGAAGGACCCCCTGGAGCGTGACAACCCCCCGACACCGCCCGACTACGAACGTCCCTGGAAGGACATGGGCGAATACGACGATTTCATCCATCTCTACGACTTCGGGCAGCCCGACGTGCACGAGGCCCACGCTGTCTTTCGCTCGGTACTGGACGAATACCCACATGAGCCGGTGAGTGTCGGGGAAGTCCATATTTTCGACTTGCCTGAGTGGGCGTCGTACTACGGAGAGAACCTCGAAGAGCTTCACATGCCGTTCAACTTCCACCTGATGGCTTGTGCGTGGGACGCAGCGAACCTTCGGGCGACAGTCGAATCGGTCCTTTGGAACGTGCCGATAGGCGGCTGGACCAACTGGACACTGGGCAACCACGATGAGATCCGCATGGCCACCCGTCTTCCCGAAGGCCAAAGTCGCCTCGCCGCCATGCTTCTCCTCACCCTCCGGGGATCACCGTTTCTCTATTACGGCGACGAGCTCGGCATGACCGAAACGGCCATACCGGGCGACAAAGCAAAGGACCCATGGGGTCAGAATGTCCCCTTCCTCAGCCGGGACGGGGCCAGGACGCCGATGCAGTGGACCGCCACGCCCGGGGCCGGATTCACTTCGGGCGACGAGCCGTGGCTGCCACTCGGCGCCGACTTCGCGTCCGTCAACGTCGAGACCGAACTGAAAGACCCCGGTTCGATACTGAATCTCTATCGGAGACTGATCGACATTCGAAAACAATCCGAAGCCCTTCGGATCGGCTCGTTTCTCAGTCATCCCTCATCCACCGAATCCGTGTTTGCGTTTCGACGTGAAGCACACAACGAGACGATGACCGTGGCTCTGAACTTTGCCGACACGTCCCAGACCGTGGCGTTGACCTCGGGTCGGGTCATCTTGTCGAGCGTTGACCCGGAGAGATCGGACGCATTTCGAAAGACTCTCGAGCTCGGGCCATCGGAAGGCGTGATCATCGCCCATCGCTGACACCGTGCAGCGGGTGTGTCTCTTTGGCTAGATTTGGCGTCGACTGATCAATAGGGAGAACAAAACCATGGCTCAGATCACGATGGAGGGGATCGGCAAGCTCTACGGAGGCAATACCCGAGCTGTCGGCAATGTCGATCTGACCATCGAGGACGGTGAGTTTCTGGTCCTGGTCGGGCCGTCAGGATGTGGCAAGTCCACCATCCTCCGGATGATCGCCGGTCTCGAAGAGATCTCCGAGGGAACCATGAAGATCGGTGACCTCGTGGTCAACGACGTCGCACCCAAAGACCGCGATATCGCCATGGTCTTCCAGAACTACGCCCTCTACCCCCACATGACCGTGTTCGACAACATGGCCTTCGGTTTGAAGCTGAGAAAGCTCCCGAAGGAAGAGATTCACAGGAGGGTCGACGAGGCCGCCGAGATCCTCGAGATCACCGAGTTTCTCAATCGCAAGCCAGCAGCGCTGTCGGGTGGTCAACGACAGAGGGTTGCGATGGGACGGGCGATCGTTCGCGAGCCGGCCGCCTTCCTGATGGACGAGCCACTATCGAACCTCGACGCCAAGCTCAGGGTGCAGATGAGGGCCGAGTTGGAACGTCTTCACGCCAGACTCGGGACCACCACCGTCTATGTGACCCACGACCAGGTCGAGGCAATGACCCTCGGTGATCGAGTCGCCGTGTTACGCCCGGTGTCGGCGAACCGTCCCTACAACCTCCAGCAGGTGGGACCACCCACCGAGCTGTACAACAATCCCGACAATCTCTTCGTGGCCAGTTTCATCGGAAGTCCGGCGATGAACCTCACATACGGTCATCTCGAAGCCGAAGGCGATTCAGTGTTCGCGGTTCTGCCCAACGCCCGGCTCCAGGTCGATCCCCGGGCGTTGCAAGCGCATCCCGGCATAGAGAACCGGATGAACGAGGAGCTTGTCGTCGGTCTCCGGCCGAGCTGCCTCGAAGCCGAAGGCGCAGGCAGCGATCCAAATCGTGCCCTCACCGTGGAGGTCGACGTCACCGAGATGCTCGGCGCCGACACCTTCATCCATTTCAAGGTGGACCGGCCTCCGGTCGTCACACCGGACATCGAAGAGCTGCTGGCCGACTCGGGGCGCGATGTCAACAGTCTCGGCAACACCACCAATTTCATCGCCCGGGTCAGCCCGGACATAAGGGTGCGACACGGGGACATGGTGGACCTGGTGGTTGATACGGCGAAGGCCCATTTCTTCGATCCCAAGACAGGCGATCGGATCGGGGCAAAACAGTCAGCCGGAGCCGCTGTCTAGACGCTAGAAGTCGACGTGGAACCCTGGAAAGCCGTTCTCCACCCAGGAGTCGAAAGCCTCGTCGTTACCCACATCGGACCGGCGTGCGCTGGCGAGTGCCAGACGATGGTTGAGGAAATCGCAATATCCCTGGACGGGGTCCTCACCGTGCCATTGCTCCTCGATGCGTTTCAATAGAGGTTCGAACCAATACGTCAGCCATTTGAAAGTGCCGACACTCTTCTTCGTCGGAGACGTCATGTCTTCCTTTGCCAGGTAGTAGTTCAGATCACCGAGGATCGTCCGGGCCTGATTCTCCGAAGCCTCCACGCCGGTCAACATCCGGAGCTCGTCACGGTGAAAGCTGCGGCCACCAACATGAGTGCGCATTCGCAACAGACCACCGGTTTCGATCGGTTCGATCTCAACGTCGGAAACCGAGAACCCCAGGTCGTTGAGACGTGAGATGCGTTCCCGAATCTTGTAGGACTCGTCTCTTCGCAGCACCAGAACGTCGGTGAGCTCACTCCACAGTGCGAGATAGCGGTTGGCGATGTCCTCACCGAGTGCGAGGTCTGCCTCGGACAGTGGCCGTTGTCCCATGGCGGCGATATCGAACATCTCACCGGCAACGTTCTCCTTCATGATCTCTATGTCTTGCAGGCGTTGTCCGTCGCTCAGCGTGTCGTGGAGCTCGGATGTCTCCCCGTCGATCATGACCGCCTCTATGCCATCGGCATCGAACCGGTTGAGGACGTTGGAAAGCGAACAATCGCCCCAGTAGCAGCCGGCGGTGTGAAGTTCGACCAAGAGACCGGCAAGGGCGTCCATCATCTGGCTTCGTCTCACCCCGAAGCCCGGGCCGGACACCAGATGTCGATACGGGAAGGAGTGCTCGACGTATCTGGTGATCACCGCAGCTGCCCCTTCGTCATGTGGATCCAACCACAGTCGTTCCACAAGACCGGCGGGGGTCGCCACCTGGCTGGTCCTGCCCTCGAGAATGCCGAGAACCTGGTATTCGCGTTCGGAGAGCCTGGCCGACATCTCCTTGATCGCATAGACCCCCTCGGGGTAGGCGACGAAGATGACGGGATGACGGTGGACCCCCGAGGGCATTTCCACCCGGCGGGGGTGATCCCACGTGTTGATTGGGTCTTCCCAGGGGAGGTCGAGAAAGTCGGGGTTGCCCGGTCGAATCTGAAGTCGTGGAGTGCCCACCGTCACTGAACCTCGGTGGCCAGGGCCCGCTGGGCAATCAGGAGGCCCCCGGCGAGCCCGGATCGATCACCGAGACCGGGGGCAGTCAGATAGTCGTCGTCCGCCAACCCTCTCCAACCCGGGTAACCGGCAAGACGTTGTCGAAGAGCATCCCGAACCGAGTCATGAAATCCGACCATGTGGGAGACGCCGCCGCCGATCACGATCCGCTGCGGGGCAAGGATGTAGGTGATGTCACGCATCACCTGTGCCAGATAGAACGCAACCAGGGATACACGCTCGGGAACGTCACCCTCAGAGTCGCCAAAACGCTCGGCGAGCGCCGGTCCGCTGGCCATTCCTTCCAGACAATCACCGTGATGGGGACATCTTCCGGGATAACTGTCGCCGGCACGTCGCTCGACGACGATATGACCCATCTCCGGGTGCCCCAGACCGCTGATCGGTTCACCGTTGACAACTGCACCGCCACCGATGCCGGTACCGACTGTGATGTACACATACGAAGTCAGTCCCCGGCATGCGCCCCATCTGCCCTCGGCCATGGCGGCACCGACGACATCAGTATTGGCCTCCACGGGAACACCGAGACCGTCGCCGAGACGACTGACGACGCCGATGCCACGCCACCCGACTTTCGGTGACGAACTCAGAATCTCTCCGTAGTCAGGGTGCTCAGAATCGAGTTGGATTGGCCCGAAACTGGCAACACCCACCGCAGAGATCGGCTTGTCAGTGAGGAATTCCACGACCTCCTGGAGTGTCGCCAGAGGCTCACCGGTAGGTATGCGAATTGCTGTGTCGAGGTCGTCGGGGTGACTCCCCCACCCGACCAGTGTCTTGGTCCCACCCAACTCGACGGTTCCGACACTCGAATTGGACGCGGGGGCCGACGAAGACACGCCCGGACACTACCGGTGGGCCGGTTTCTCGATAGGCCACCGGTCTAGCCGGTCAAGTCCTCCCAGATCGCCCGGTAGATCTTGGCGACACCGCCATCGGTGTTGCTGATCACGGTCACAACGGTATCGGTGTCGAAACTCACGCCGGAGACGAAGTTGACCCCGGGGTCGCCGCCCTCGGCGTGGTGAATCAGACGGTCACCCTGCTCCTCGATCCAGAGCCCATATCCATACCCCGGTGTGTGTTGATGCTTCATCGCATCCAGCGTCGCCGGCTTCAGCAAGGCTCCCGAAGCGAGGGCATCCCACAACCTTGCCATGTCGGGAGCTGTCACGAACGCGCCGCCATCGGGTTGGGGGAAGCTGGGCACGGTGAAGATATTGGTCCTCGGATCATCCGGGTCTTCGTCGGTCAAGTAGTTGAGGGCGGTCCGCGATGGCACGCGGTCCATTGGGTAGAAGCCGGAGTCGGCCATACCCGAGACAGCGATGACCCGGTCGTGGGTGTACTCGGACCACGATTGCCCGGAATGCTGCTCGATGAGCAGACCGAGCATCAGGTACCCGGAGTTGCAGTAAGAGAACCGCCCCCCGGGCTCGAATTTCATCGGTCGGTCGGCAAACATCGGCAGAACATCACCGGGGCCCCGAATCGAATAGGTCGGAACCTCGGCCCAAAGGGCTTCGAAGTCTTCATCTACCTC
>JBAVIK010000180.1:0-10332 GCA_049686815.1 Acidimicrobiia bacterium
GCGCTGGCGTATCTGGGCATGTTGTCGCCGCCCCAGCTGTTGGCCGACGTCGGGATCTCGGAGCTCTTCCAAGAGCTGAGGTCGTTCTGCCCGTCGGGGAGTTATGCGCCGTTGGTGAACATCTCGATGTCCGTGAAGAACTTCCAGATGCAGAAGTCGCTGGCACATGTGCCGTCGAAAAAGAGACCGGCGTCCTGGCTACTCATCTCCACTGAGACGCCAATTTCCCGCCAGTAGCTTTTGATCAGTTCCTGGTTCGACTGACGGACTGCGTTGATCGACGTGACGTACTCGAACTCCAATGGGATCCCATCGGGTGTCTCCCTCGTGCCGTCACCGTCCATGTCCAGATAGCCGAGCTCGTCGAGCATCGCATTCGCCCCGTCGATGTCCTGGTTGAGACACCAGTCCTGGTTGGTCGTCGCCTCTCCTGGAACCGGCCAGATGGTGCAAGTCGGGCTCCCTGCTGCGCCGTAGCCGACAGCGACCAACTCGTCGCGGTTGATGGCCATCGACAGAGCTCTTGCAAGGTCGCCGTTTTGATAGAAGACCGGGTGCTCCCCGCCGTCGGGAGCGAGTGGATCGCCCACGAATTCCGCCCTGGGGTCTGCGTTGGGGTCAGTCTGGTTGAGATTGATGTGCTCTACATCGGCGGTGAACCCCACCTTGACCACGCCATTGCCGGCCGATTCCATCGGGCCCAAGATCTCTGGAGCCACCTGGAGGTTCCATGCATAGTCGGCTTCGCCAATCTCAAGAACCGAACGGGCGGCGGACTCGGCGTCGCCACCTCCCTTGATCGTCACGGAACCGAAGAAAGGCTTGCCTTCGGGGATTCCCCGATAGTTGGGATTCAGCTCATAGGAGACGGTGTCCTCGGGCTTCAGCTCAGTCACCATGTATGGCCCGGTTCCGATCGGTGCGAAGTTCTGGTCTGTGCACGTCACCGCCGCGGCTCCAACACAGTCCTCGAACTGGGCTCTCTGGATCACCGGCTGCTGGAAGGTGGTGAATATCCCAAACGGATAAGGCTGTGGTGAATTGAAGTTGACCACAACGGTCCTGTCGTCGGCCGCTTCGACACTTTCGACCGTGGACATGTCCTGTGAGCAACCTGTCCCCGGATCGGCACAGTACTCCCAGGTGAACACGAAGTCGTCCGCCGTCAACGGCGAACCATCAGACCACGAAATCCCCTCCTTCAGAGTCCAGGTGATGGACGTGTCGTCTCCGGCAATTGATCCATCGCCCTTGGTCGGGACAGACTCGGCCAGGTTTGGCACAATCGAGCCGTCTGGCGCCACTTCGGCCAGCGGCTCCAGGACTGGCGATGAGGCAAGCAGGTCCTTCTCGCCGGTAGATAGGTAGGGGTTGGCTTGCGACGGCGCCTGCCATTGCAGCAGGAGAATCTCTCCGCCCTGACCGGCGTCGCCACGCTGAGCAGTGGTCGCGGTCGCCGCATCGGTAGTCGCTGTCGCACCTTCCGCGGTTGTTGACGTCTCCTCACCATCCGTTGCACCGCCACAAGCGGCAACGATCAAGACCAGGGCCATGATCCAGCCAAAGCGTTTGATTTGTTTCATTGGTACTCCTCTTATCCATTCCAGGTGCGATAGGTCACCAATCTGCGACCAGGGCACACGCTGTGAGCAATGTACAAGTATTAACTTGTGAAAGTCAACACTTGTGCAAGTTCTGACTTGTAAAGGAGGAGTGGATTAGGCAAGATGGAGGGGTGACAGCTGACGCGGTACTCAAGGCTCTGGCCGAACCCCACCGGCGGGAGATCCTCGGCATGGTCCGCGATCAGGCCAGATCGGTCAACGAGATCGCCGAGCACTTCGCCATCACTCAGCAGGCGGTCTCGCTTCACCTCAAGGTCTTGCGCGAGGCACACCTGGTGGAAATGCGACAGGACGGTCAGAGGCGGCTGTACCTGGTCGACCCGGAGGGGTTTGAATCACTTGAGCCATTCCTGGCTGAGTTCTGGCCATCCGGGCTGGAGCGTCTCAAGAGGACTGTCGAGTCCGAGCATGGCAGCTGAGCCCTACCGGACCACGATCGAGATCGCCGCTCCGCCGTCGGTGATCTATCCATATCTCACTGAGCTGGAGTCGATCATCCGTTGGATGGGGCAGTACGGCGTGATCGAGGCCCGTCCGGGTGGCGAGTTCACCCTCGATATTGCGGGGCTCCCGGTGCGTGGCCATTACGTCGAGCTCGACCCTCCCCGACGGGTTGTGATTGCCTGGGGACACGCGGGTTCCGACATTCTTCCACCAGGGTCGAGCACGGTTGAGATAACGCTCCAACCACGCAATGGCGGCACCAAACTGGAGCTCGAGCACAGAGATCTCCCGAACGAGGAGCTCGGCCGGCACATCATGGGGTGGACTCACTACCTCGAGCGACTCACCGCGTCAGGTGCCAGCAACGACCCCGGGCCGGATCCGTGGCTGACTGTCGCCCCGACCCTTCCTGGGTAGCGCTGCGTAGCCCAGCCAGGCTCGCAGGTAAGGTCTGAGGATGTCGGATCTCTCAAATCTCGAAGCGGAAGGTGTGGAGCGTCTCCGGCCCGTTGAGAGGCGAATCCTCAGGTTGTTGCGAGACGGAGCATCCGTCGAGGAGATCGCCGGTCAGATGCAACGCTCAACTGGCCATATTGAGCGGGTGATCACCTGGATGGCGATCCCCCGGGCCCGTGGTCCCCAGCGGAGGGTGCCGACCGCACTGCAGCGGCTGGTGGTCAAACGACGCAGTAGAGGTGAGTCATACGAGACGATCGGCAATTCGCTCAAGCGGAGCGAACGCTTCGTCCGTCAGGTCGAGGGGCACGCCCAATTCCAGGAGGGTCTTCGCCTGCTCTCATCGTCAGCTCGCCAGGCCCGTCACCAACCCTAAAACCGCAAACCTCAGGTACTAGCGCCTCGCTAGCCAGGCGAACGGTTTCCGGGGGAAACTCCAACCTGTTCGGTAAACCGAACAGGCGTCATATATGATCGGAATCTGCTGATCTTTGGCCCTCTTCTGTGCCTTTCTTGCGGCAGGTCTTACCTACCCTGCCGTGGGTGAAAACGCTTCTATTGGCGGCCGCCGGCGCAGTGGTCTCCGTTCTGGCCTTTCCTCCCTACGGACCGGGAATCATGATTTTCGCCGGGGTGACGCTGCTCATGATCGCTTTGAGGTTGGCCTCGTCTCGAACCCAGGGCCTGTTGATCGGGGCCATCTACGGATTGGTCTTCTTTGGTTGGTTGATGTGGTGGCTGGTCGAATTGGAGGTCATCGCCCTGGTCCTGGTTCCTGTGCAGGCAGCGTTCATCGCTGCGTACGGATGGTGGCTGGTCCGGTACAACGACCGCTCACCCGGCCGATGGCTGGCTCTGGCGGTCGGAGGGTGGGGGCTCATGGAGCTGATTCGCTACTACTTCCCGGTGGGAGGACTGGAATGGGGTGCCGCTGGGTATGCGCTCAGTGACAATCGGATCACCCGGTTGCCTGCCGCGCTCATCGGGACCTCCGGTCTGACGCTTCTCGTCGTGATGGTCAGCGGTCTGCTGGCGTTGGCGCTTCTCAGATCGTGGAGCCCCCGGTTGTGGGTAGCGGTGGGGCTGATCGGTCTTGTGGTCGTCCTGGCCCCAATTTCTGGAAGCCTCGTGTCAATGAGTTTCCCAGGACCCGAAGAGACCATCGTTCAGGGCTCTACCCCGTGCCCCTATGAGAACTGTCCCCCGGATGAAAGGCTCGGCACCTTCGAACAACATCTGACGATGACAGAAGCGTTGGAACCGTCCTTCTCCTGGCTTACGGTGTGGTCGGAAGGGTCGACAGGCTCGGTCAACGCCGATCCGGTTCAAAATCCCACCGTTGGCGAGGCGATTGGCGAGCAAGCGCGTCGACTCGACTCTTGGTTTGTCGTCGGGTCGGATCGGCCGATCTCGGCCAACCAATGGATCAACGCCAACGTCTATTTCAACCCGGAAGGTGAGATTGTTGGTGAGTATCGAAAGCAGCACCCGGTGCCTTTTGGCGAGTACATCCCGTTCCGTCCCCTTTTTGAATGGATCCCGGCACTAGATCGTGTCCCCAGGGACATGATCCGTGGCGACGGGCCATTTGTGGTCGACACCGGTGAAACCATTTCAGGCGTCGAATTCAAACTTGGCTCCGTTATCAGCTTTGAGGGTGGCTTCTCCCGATATTCCCTGGAGAATCGACGGGAGGGGGCCAACATCCTCGTGGTTGCCACCAACGAGGCCTCTTATGGGTCGGACGCTCCCACTTCCGACCAATTCATCGGCATGACCAGGATGAGAGCCGTTGAGAACGGGTTCCCGGTTGTGCACGCCGCCGTCACCGGCAAGTCGGCCATCATCTCTTCGAGCGGCGAGATACTTGGGATCACCGGCCTGGGCACGATGGAGGTGCTGACCGAACAGGGCGGTTTGCCAGTCGGGCGCACCGTCTTCTCCTACATTGGTGACTCGGTTCTCTACCTCGTCGCCATTCTCGGTGTCGTCGTATGGTGGCGGACCCGGTCGCTGGTAGGTTCGAGCAACGGATCGCAAGAGGAGGAGTAATCACCCATGTCTCAGGCTCTGGAGAACCTGCTTCACGAAGAGCGCACGTTTCCACCCTCTGAGGCGTTCACCGCTCAGGCGAACGCCCAGCCCGGGATCCACGAGAAGGCTGCGGCCGACTACAAGGCCTTCTGGCACGAGCAGGCACTCGATCGGATCACATGGTTCAGGGAGCCGACTGAGACCCTCGACGACTCCAACCCGCCCTTCTACAAGTGGTTCAAGGACGGCCAACTCAACCTCTCATTCAACTGCGTCGACCGTCACCTCGAGCACCACGGTGCCCAGGTGGCCTACCACTGGGTGGGCGAGCCGGGTGACACCCGCACCCTGACCTATTCGGATCTAGCCAGAGAAGTCAACCGTTTCGCCAACGGTTTGCAGAGTCTCGGATTGGTCAAGGGTGATCGTGTCGCGATCTACATGGGCATGATCCCCGAGCTTCCGATTGCGATGCTCGCCTGCGCACGTCTCGGCTTGGTCCACTCCGTGGTTTTTGGCGGGTTTTCTTCCGAAGCGTTGTCGAGTCGGATCCTCGACTCTGACTGCCGGATAGTCATCACCCAGGACGGGGCATGGCGCGGTGGCAAGGTGGTCCCACTCAAGGCGAACACTGATGTTGCCCTTGAATCCACTCCCGGAGTGACCCACTCGATCGTGGTCAATCGGACCGACCACGGTGTCGCGATGGCCGAGGGGCGCGACATCTGGTGGCACGACCTGGTTGACGGTCAATCGGATGAGTGTGAGCCTGTTGTGCTCGATGCCGAGGACCCCCTCTATATCCTTTACACGTCGGGAACCACCGGGAAGCCCAAAGGCATCGTCCATACCCAGGGCGGCTATCTCACTGGAACGATGACCACCCACTCATTCGTTTTTGATATCAAGGCGGACACCGACGTCTACTGGTGCGCCGCCGACATCGGATGGGTCACGGGGCACAGCTACATCGTCTATGGACCGCTCGCCAACCGGACCACCGGTGTCATGTACGAAGGTGCGCCCAACTTCCCAGAGTTCGACCGGCTCTGGCAGATAATCGACGACTACGGGGTCACCATCTTCTACACCGCTCCGACTGCGATTCGCGCCTTCATGAAGTGGGGTGACGAACACGTCGACAAGCATGACCTTTCCACCCTTCGGGTCATCGGGACTGTCGGCGAGCCGATCAACCCTGAGGCATGGATTTGGTACCACCATCATGTCGGGAGGGAGACCTGCCCGATCGTCGACACTTGGTGGCAGACCGAGACCGGGGGGATAATGATCACACCGTTGCCTGGAGCGGTCCCCACCAAACCAGGCTCGGCAACCATCCCGTTTCCTGGAATTTCCGCCGACGTCGTCGACGAGGAAGGCAACTCGGTGCCACTTGGGGGAGGGGGGTTCCTCACCATCAACCAACCTTGGCCCTCGATGGCGCGCACCATATATGGCGACGACCAACGATACGTGGACACCTACTGGTCACGTTTCCCCGGCCGGTATTTTCCGGGTGACGGCTGCAAGCGTGATACTGACGGGTACTTCTGGCTGCTGGGCAGGGTTGACGACATCATGCTGGTGTCCGGGCACAACATCTCCACAACGGAAGTGGAATCGGCTCTTGTCAGTCACCCGAAGGTGGCCGAGGCCGCGGTTGTGGGCCGCAAAGACGACATCACTGGCCAGGCCATCGCGGCGTTTGTCACCCTCCGGTCCAATGCGATCGGTGATGAGGAGCTGATCATCGAGTTGCGAAACCATGTGTCCGAGTCGATCGGCCCGATCGCCAAGCCCCAGTCCATAGTGTTCACCGATGACCTTCCCAAGACACGTTCGGGGAAGATCATGAGACGTCTTCTCCAGGACATTTCGGAGAACCGGAAGCTCGGTGATGTCACCACTCTGGCCAACGCCGATATTGTCGCCGAAATAGCAGAGAAGGCCACCGTGACCAGCGGCGACTGATCTGCGGGCTGGGCTCGAGCCACAGGTCTCAGGTGAGCAATGCGGCTGCGAAGAACATCAAGGCGATAGTGAAACCACCGGCCAGCTCGATCCCTACCGAGTGAACGATGGCTCTCAGGGCTGCTTTGGTCGATGGCCACGCCCGGTCACGACCAACCCGAAGTCTTGTCAACACATAGATGGTCAGCACGAACCCGATCGGCGCGCCAACGACGGGGATGACGAAGAGGCCGACAATTGCAGCGATCGAGGCGAGAACGACGTAGCTTCCGGGCACACCGGCCGCGGCGAGACGTTTTCCCGGTCGCTGGTATTTGAGGACCGTTGTCGCCACAGCCACGACGGTGGCTGCGATGACCACCACCCACGCCAGCGTCGTCCCTTCGATGATCGCCCACAGAAACACTGCGGCGAGCTCGATGACCAACCCTGGAGTGACAACAAGCACGATTCCGAGGAGGCCGACGACGATCCCCAGAGCAGCGAGGACTTCGTGGGCCTCCAAAGCTCGATTGACTACAGCCCTGCGGCGAGATCGGAAACTGCCTGGTTGCCACCCGTGAGAATTGGTTCGCCATGACCAAAGAGCACGACTTCGTACTCGAAAGTGGCGAGTTTCTCAATGGAGGCGTTTGCCAGGTCCATATCCTCGGTGAACTGCGGATTTGCACCGATCACCCCACCGTCGGACCCGTTGATGGAGTCTCCGGAAATGAGAACCCCCGCGGCGGAGTCGATCAATGAAATGTGGCCTGGTGTGTGCCCCGGAGTTTCGATCACCTGGAGGTCGAAGACACTGTCCCCTTCGCTCACAACCGTTCCGGGAACCGCCGCTGTGATGGCTCCCATGTCTCCGGCACCGGCATACCACGGCACCCCGCTGGCCTGGGCCAGCACTGCCTCGAGACTCCCCTGATGGTCTCCATGCTTGTGGGTGACGATCACAT
Organism: Acidimicrobiia bacterium; assembly: GCA_049686815.1. Lineage (GTDB taxonomy): Bacteria > Actinomycetota > Acidimicrobiia > Spongiisociales > ZC4RG35 > JBAVIK01. The sequence goes on from JBAVIK010000180.1 coordinate 7,481, forward strand.
GACCGAGTGAGCCCCAATCAAGACCAATTTCGATCAGAGCCGCTGATATCGAGGCTTCGCTGTCGGCAACACCGGTATCGATGAGAGCCGCCTCGCCGTTTCGGTAGATGATGTACGCCGATACGAAACCCATATTCACCCGGTGCCAGACCCGATGGTTGGTGGCCGACGATGAGGTCGATCCGGTCGGGCCCGTGGTCGTCGACGCGCTAGCGGTCGTTGGTTCTGAGCCACCTGCCGGGGACGTTGTCGGATCCGGCTCGGACGACTCAGTTGCACAGGCTGCGGTGCCCAGGACCATGATGGCGAGACCGGCTTTCCCCATGTCCCGAAGCAGCATCCGACGTGTGGGAAATGCATAAGTGGTCATCGCACTAAACATACGCACGTCGAACATCCTTCGGCGAGGTCGCGTAGGTTCTTGTCATGGCTACGAAGATCATTCTCCCGGAAGCCGAGCTTCCGACTCATTGGTACAACATCGCTGCTGACCTACCCGTTCCGTTCCCGCCAGCACTTCATCCAGGGACACATGAACCTGCCGGCCCTGCTGACTTCGAGGCGATCTTCCCAATGGAATTGATCCTTCAGGAGGTCTCCCAGGAGCGTTTTATCGAGATTCCCGAAGAAGTCAGAGAGATCTATCGGCTCTGGCGTCCGTCACCCCTCTACCGGGCAAACCGGCTTGAGGAGCTCATCGGCGGGCCAGCGCGTATCTACTACAAGTATGAAGGGGTGAGCCCGGTCGGCTCACACAAGCCAAACACGGCCGTTCCTCAGGCCTATTACAACGCGAAGGCCGGGGTCAAGCGGTTATCGACCGAGACCGGCGCCGGCCAGTGGGGCTCTGCGCTCGCATTTGCTTGTTCGGTGTTTGGGCTCGAATGCGTGGTGTACATGGTTCGTGCCTCCTTCGACCAAAAGCCCTATCGCAAAGCCCTGATCGAGACATTTGGCGCGACGATCCACGCTTCGCCTTCATCAAACACCCAGTACGGGGCGAGCGTCCTCGAGGCGGACCCGGACACACCGGGAAGTCTCGGTATCGCTATCAGTGAGGCGATAGAGGTCGCAGCAACCCACGACGACACCAACTACTCGATTGGCTCGGCTCTCAACCATGTGCTGCTCCATCAGACGATCAATGGCGAAGAGGTCCTCAAGCAATTGGCGATGGTCGACGAGACGGCCGACGTCGTGATCGGCTGTGCCGGTGGGGGCTCCAACTTTGCCGGCTTTGCGTTTCCGTTCGTTCGTGAAAAGCTTGCCGGGACCATGGATCCTGTGATCCGTGCCGTAGAGCCAGCGGCCGCTCCGTCGTTGACCAAAGGCACATACCGCTATGACTTTGGTGACACCGCTGGCATGACGCCGCTGATCAAGATGCACACTCTGGGCCATGACTTTGTCCCGGACCCGATCCATGCAGGTGGGTTGCGCTATCACGGAATGGCCCCGTTGGTGTCGCTGCTCGTTGACGAGGGAGTGATCGAAGCCGAGGCCCTGCATCAGAAACTGACGTTCTCAAAGGCGGTGGAGTTCGCAAAGGCGGAAGGAATCATCCCCGGGCCGGAGCCGACCCACGCTGTCGCCTCGGCCATGCTCGAGGCGGAGCGGGCGAAGGAGAATGGCGAGGAAAAGGTGATTGTCTTCAACCTGTCCGGGCACGGTCACTTCGACATGGGTGCCTACCAGGAATTCCTCTCAGGCAACATGGTCGATTACGAATACCCCGAGGAGCGAATCCGTGCCGCGATGGAGCGGGTCCCGGTGGTCGCCCAATGAAATTGGGTTGGAGTCCGATGCAATCGGACTCCGCCCCCGTTGGCCGTTGATATTGGGTTGGAGTCCGATGTAGTCGGACTTCGCCCCCGTTGGCCGTTGATATTGGGTTGGAGTCCGATGTAGTCGGACTCCGCCCCCGTTGGCCGGCTGGTCGGTCCCCCGGCTCGAGCCCGGCTAGGTCGGGGGGTGGCAGTCGGGTTCCCCCGGGTGGAGCGGGCGGACGGTCAATGTGAAGGTGGGGGCGTCCATCATTTGATCAGGGTGAAGCCACTGGGTCACGGTGGTGGCGTCGGTGAAGTCGGTGAGAACCTCAGCACCGAAGGTGTCACACATCCAGCCGTTGGGGTAGGTCAGCCAGTCGGAGAAGTCGGTGTTGTCCAACGGCCAGTCGCGAACGTCGTCATAGTCGGGGTTATCGAAGCCGACCCCCGCCACGACCCGGACCCGGGTGCCTTCGTAAGCCATTGAATCACCCTGCGAGGCGAACTCGTCGAGAACCACCAACAGCTCCGACATTGCCTGGTTGACCGGGTTGTCACTCGGCTCGAGACCCAACGCGTATACGCCGTAGCTGTGCTCTCCGCCCTCGGGATCCCAGTAGGTGGCGACCTCGGTGGTGGCGTCAGCCACGAACGCCGTCTGGGTGTCGTCGACCACCTCACCATCGATCTCCGGTAGACCTATCTCGTCTATCAGGGCCAGAACCGTGTCCATCTGATCATCATCGATCTCTGTGACGAGGTAGTTGGGCACCAGGGAGCCCGGGAAGACTGCCACCTCGGGGCCGGTGTGAATCAGACTGCCACCGGCCAGAAGGGTGTAGGTCGGTCCTCGCCCCAGCATGTATTCGACAGGGGCGAAACCGCCCTCAGAGCGCACTTGAAGTAGGGGACTGTCCGGATCAGCGGTTGATTGGCGCCCGCCGGCGCCTTCTTCGGTCCCACAAGCCGTCAAAACAAGGGTGGCTGCAACGAGCAGCCAGATGGCTCTCTTCATACGTGTTGGATGCTTGGTGAGGCGTAGCGGTTCCCGCCGATCACGGGTGACCTACCGACCCTCCTCCCAGC
>JBAVIK010000181.1:0-6289 GCA_049686815.1 Acidimicrobiia bacterium
CCATGGCTCTTCATGTCCCGAGCCTCGGAAATGAGGACCATCGACACCTTCATCTCTTGTACGGCTTCGACGAGAGGCCCGACCCGCAGTGTCCCTTCGCCATAAGCGACATGTCGGATCTCGCCGGCCTTGCCGAATTCGTTGTCTGAGAACTGCACTTGAAGCGGCTGGATCATCCAGCCGGGGAACTGCTCTTTGAGAAACGCCAACACTGATTTGAAGGCGTCTTTCGAGGTCAGACCGCCGCCGGTCATTGCATGGACGTGTGCCCAGTCGACGACAGGCCGCACGAAGGAATACTCCGAGGCAAGTTGAGCGATATCACCGAGACTCCCAAATGAGCGGACGTTGCCTGCGGTCTCGAGCCCAAGACCAACACCGAGGGACTCGACCTTCGGTGCGATGTAGTCGAGACGAGATCTGATCCGGTCCATGAGCACCTCCGGATCCTCCTCGTAGTTGGAGCCGAAGTGGGCAACGATCACCGGAGCACCGAGCCAGTTGCCAAGTTTCATGGTGTGTTCCAGGGCTGCAAGGGATTGCTTGCCGCGATCCTCCTCGGGAATGGTCAATCCCGCGAAGTAGGGGGCATGGACCGACAGTCTGATGTCCCGCTCGGCCGCCAGCGTTGCGAAGGACGCACACTGCTTCTCCTTCCAGGGAAAGTCTTTTGTGAAGGGGAGTTCCAGTGCTCGGTGTCCCTGGGCGACCAGGTCATCGAGAAAGTCGGCGTCGTCGCCATCTCCGGGTGGCAGGTGAGAGATGCCGAACCGCAAAGTCATCGTTCCTCACCAACCGCCGTCGTAGACCACGATCGCGATGCTGTTCGGATCGCTCATGTAGACATAGCGTGAACCCCACGGACGATCGGTGGGGCCTTCAAAGGGCTGGCAGTCCAGACTCTCGACCAACGCATCAACGTCCGACACCTTGAACTGCAGACTGAGCCCGTCGAACCCGTTGGGCTCGCCTTGGTAGATCTCGAGAAGGGCCTCTCGGGAGCCGTCATCGAACTCAAGGATCACCCCACGATCTCCCGGAGAATCCCATTCCTCGACGATCGTCATCCCAAAGACCCGCTGGTAGAAGGCCTGGGTTTCCTCGACCAGTGGCGTGGTGATCTTGGTCTTGAGCGATGTCATTGAGTATTCGATCTTCGCAGATGGAATATCGAGACGATCTCGTTGGCTGTAATCTTGCCGACGGGGGTCTCTAGCTCAATTGGCAGAGCAGCGGGCTTTTAACCCGAAGGTTCGGGGTTCGATTCCCCGGGGACCCACAAACAAACCCCCTGGCAGGGGCATTATCACGCCCCGGTCACGGCCTGATACGAAAGACCTGGCACAATCAGTGGTCCAATTCGAGGTTAAGCGGCACCTCGAAACACCAGGTCAAGACGGCCCGGGCACGTCCTCCGGATCTTCGTTATGAGGATGCCCGTACCGGTCCAGCGTCATCGAGGCGTGCCGATATCTTCTGCCGGATTCCTGATGAGCAAGCCGTCCTTCACGGACTGCTGGACGCCGAAGAACGAGGTTGGTCATGGGTTACTTTGGCTCGAGTCTGCGTTCTCGACCTGGTGTTCCTCACCGATCATCAGTAGTTGGATCGCTGCCTTGGCGTGGTAGGGCCCAAAGCGTGGAGCCTCCAACGGGTAGAGGTCTTCGGTGGCTTCGTCGTGGAGGATGACGACACGATTCATGGCCCTTTGGTGCACCTCCACTCCTAGTTTCAAGCGATCCAGAGTCGCGAACGGTGCCTCGAGGTCGCCGGCGAAGTCCGTGGCGCCTCGATGCCCCATCAGATAGACCTTCCCCGGTGAGATAGCGACGCAGATCGAGAGTGGGAGGTCGCGAGTAGCACCTGTTGCTTTCATTCCGGCGTAGGCACCGACGCCTTGAAGATCACCATTGCCGCACGGAACAAGGCCTTTACTCCAGGCGGCGCAGCGCCCATATCGCTCCTCCTCCGGTCGAACGTCGAAGCTACACCGATACCTCCATCCGATGATGGACGACCTGATAGCACCATCTCAGACACTCGCCGAAGCCCGGCAATGATCCCTTGAGACCGCAGGCACCATATACACCTTTGGGCTCACGACCGGCAGATGCTGGCCAACCCGCTCGCGCTGTGCCGTTGGACCCAAGTTCTGGCGCGAGACGACTGTCGGAAACCAACTAGTCCCGCTATGGACGAGTGGAGAAAGCCCCCAACGGCGACCCTCTCCACTCGATAGGTGGGTTCAGCCGATGTCCTTCCAAATGATGGAGTCGAGCAGCGGTTGACCCATCGTTTCAAACTGGGTCCCACCGTCGTCGGGGTGCCCGATGACAATCGAGACTGGGAGGCCTCCAACATCAACGACAGCTATCTGCACTCGGTTTTCCCCTGGTCGGTCGGAGAAGGCGCCGTTCTCGTCGTTGAACACGGTGACGATCTTTTCCGGGGCGAGGTCGAAGGTGAACCCTTGTGCCCCGGCGATGGAGATTGGTACCGGTTCATTGGTCCTGAGTTCTTCTCTCGACGTGAATGCGGCGACGGTGGCGTCAACCGTGGGCTGCTCGAACAGCTTAAAAACGATGTTTAGCTCAGGCAGATCCTTCGTGGAGAGATCGACCGAGTTCACACTCTGAGGGACGTACGAGACCCATCCGTCTGAGAGTGTGAATCGGAACGGCTTGGCGAAGCGTGCAGTTCGGTATTCACCCGCGGATATGGGGCTTTCGGATCGGGGACTTGTGAATACGGGTGTCGAATCCCATTCAGGGTCGCCGGTGGTGGCCGTGCCGAGCTTGACATAGGAGACGCGTACCTCTGGACCATCCTGAGGGGTCGTTCCTAGTCCTCGCTCCGCACAATCGTCTTCGCCAACGGCGAGCTCGAGAGCGTTCGGTTCACCTTCGAAGGAGTAGTTGACGATTGCGGTATCTCCCTCCAAACAGGCTTCGGTGTCTGTACTTGATTCGAACTGGATCGTGATTTCGTCCGAGGACCAAATTCCCCAGTCTGTGCTGACACCTGACTGGAGGATCACGTACTCATTGCCTTCGAATCGAATGGTGGTCGAACCAGCGTCCCATTCCCCCTCGAAGGCCCCGCCAGCGGGATCAGCCACTGTTGTACTCGTCGGCTGGGTCACCACCGGGGCCTCATCCTTTCGCTGGGAGATGAGAATCACCGCGACCCCGACGATCACAACCAACAAGGCCGCTATCAATAGAGGAATCCGCTTCCCTCGCTTGGCCCCGGTCTGGGCTCCTTTGGTATCTAGTTGCGTCACTTCGCTGCTCCTCTGTTCAAGGGTTGCGAGGTAGGCAGCGCCACCGTCAGGAGCAAACGCAACGTCGTCTCGGCTCGGTACTGGGTTGGCTTCGACGAACATCACCATTGCACGTTCTTCGGTGATCACGACACACCTCCTTCCGGTGCAGCGGGGGAGGGACTTTGGATACGGTTGATTTCCTTCGTTATCTTCTTGCGGGCTCGGTAGAGACGCTGGGTCACAGCATCAGTTGTGATCCCGAGAACTCGACCTATCTCTACGTGGGAGAGCTGTTCCCACGATGCAAGGCGAAGCACTTCGTAGTCGGTTGGCTTGAGCCGAGACGCTGCCTCAAGGATCTGTCGTGCCTCGTCAGTTTGGACCACGAAATCCTCGGTTGGCGGAGCTACCTGGTGTCCAAGAGATATCAGCTTGGCGTCCAGTTTCTTGCGCCGAGACAAGCTCCGCCATTGATGACCAATCGACCGGTATGCCACCCGATACAGCCATAAAAGAGCTTCTGGTCCAGCGGGAATGTCCTTGATCCTCCGCCAAGCCGTCAAGAACGTGTCTGCGACGACGTCATCGGTGACATCTGACCCAAGACGTCTCCGACAGTACGCGTACACGTCGGGATAGAACTCCTGATAGACCGCTACGAACCTGGCTTCAAGATCTGCCATCCCGCTCCATGCTCCGCTTGGCTCTCACACCAGACAAATGCCCGGCCCGGACCTCATATAACAAAGAGTTCCTCGGCGACGCTCACCAAACGATCTGTTACATCACCAACAAGCAGGGCATTAACACCATGCAACGGGGGTTGCGGTCGATGCAAAGTTTGCATCGGTGGACGAAACCGGGTCAGGCCAACCCGGAATCGTCCAAGTGGCTCGACCCTCTTGGGTTTACATATCCAACCAGTCGATGAGCAGGTCGCTGACCAAGCCTGGCTGATCCAGTGGGATCCAATGCGACGCTCCCTCGATCCTCTCGTACCGCCACTCACCGGCAACAAACTCCTCAGATTCGGTCATTTGGGTCTCGACGAGAGCCACATCCTCGGTCGACCACAAGCCCATCACCGGCACTCGGACGGGAGGAAGATCGAGTGGTGGCGACAGGAACCGTTTCGGCCCCATGTTGGCCCGGTACATCGCTAGCGCCGATGCCAGCGCCCCCGGTCGAGACAGGCCCCCGATCCAATTTTCCATCTCCGGATGCGGGCCAAGCCAGCGCCGCATACCGTCCCAATCGTTGGCGGAGAGCCACTGTTCGGCGATCCCTTCGAACTGAAACATCAGCATGTACCAGCTCTTCTCGACCTGTTCTCTTCCTGCGGACTGGAACGCCGTGGGGTGCCCGACGGAACATGCCGTGAGGCTCTGCACCTTCTCGGTGCGGGCGATGGCGAGATACCAGGCGATCGCTGCTCCCCAGTCGTGTCCAACAACGTGCGCTTTGTCGACACCGGCATCATCGAGCACCACCACCATGTCGGTTGCAACCTTGGCCATGGTGTATTCGGCGACGTCGGTTGGTTTGTCCGAACGTCCGAAGCCCCGTAGATCTGGGGCGAGCACTCGGTACCCGGCTTCGCACAAACGCGGGATCTGATGTCGCCAAAGACGTGCCGAGTCGGGAAAGCCGTGAATCATGATCACCGGCGTGCCATCAACCGGCCCGTGATCGGCAACTACCACCTCCACCCCGCCAGAGCGAACCCTTCTCGTATTGGCGTACACATCGAACACGGGGGCGAAAGTAACACGAAGCGGTCATCAGCAATTCCCAGATGGCCGACGTCGGCAAGGAGGTCTGAGATGTCTCCTGCTAGCTCAAATCGAGGTTCAGACTGGAGGGACCCGACGACCTCGCGTGATGATGAGAACTCCTACCAAGAGCGCCACCCCAAACCCGGTCGCAAAGTCGCCTACATCGATCACAAGGGGAGTCGCGACAAATCGCGAAACGAGAGATACACCTACAGCAACAGTTGCGATGATCAAGAGAGTTCGACTCTTCGTGCTCATATCGGCCTCCTTTCGATCGATCCTACGTCAAATGGGCCCAAGCCTCTGAAAACCTTCAGTCGGCATTTCGCATCATCTCCTGGTAGTCGGCAATCGCCGCGTTGACCACGCCGTGGGCCTCGTCTCGTCCGTAGATCGCCTCAATATCGACCACGGGCTCCAGCGGATCAGTCGATTTGTAGGTACGGAAGTAGTGGTCCAGACGGTCGAGGATGTTCTTGGGAACATCACCGAGATCATTCGTTGGAGCCCAAAATGGATCGTTGGCCAATACCGCGATGATCTTGTCATCGGCCTCGCCCTCATCGAGCATCCTCAACCCGCCGATGACCCGAGCCGTGAGGAGGATGTCAGCCTTGTCGATCGGGCGCTCCGATAGAACGCAAATGTCAAGCGGATCGCCATCTGCTCTCTCTGCTCTCGGGCTGAGAGCGGCGACCCCTGGACCGCAATAGGTGCCCGGAATCAGCCCGTACAGAGTCGGCGGCGAGCTGCTGCTCTGCAAGACCCGATCGACCATCAGGAGCCCGCTGTCCTTCTCCAACTCATACTTGACCACATCTCTGGGTGTGATCTCGATGTACGCCGTCACCAAGGAGGGAGGATCCGGGCCGGGCTGTAGACCATGCCAGGGGTGCGCCCGAAACGAGGTGCCTGACATCTGCTCAGGTTAGGCGGGGATTTCTCTCGAGAATCCATGTCGACCCTCTTGAATCTGTCAGGTGACGAACGTATGTTCGATGTATGGAGTGGGACGAATACACGACCGATCAACTTGAAGAACACCTGCAAGCTGCCGAGGGCGGCGTTGCCCGTCTGCGCTCAGTCCAGATGGAGATTCTCGAAGTCCTCGACCATCGTCAGACGGCCACCGCCGATGGTTCCCGCTCACTCTCAGAGTGGTTTGCCGGACGAGTTGACCTCGGTTTGGACACTGCTCGCACCGTCGTCCGAACCATGCGTCGCACTGCGGATCGACCTGACCTACGTA
>JBAVIK010000182.1:0-1940 GCA_049686815.1 Acidimicrobiia bacterium
ACTTCTGCGGGCTCTATTTTCTCCATGCTCTGTGGTCGGAGACGCTCACAGCGATGCCCGCTGATGCCCGACACATCGTCGACGAGATCGTCGCACAAGACCGCCATCGTCAACCTGTCGGCTGATCCACTAGTGTCGCTCGCCTCTAAGAGCGAGGAGGCTCATTTGGTCCAGGCTTATGTCCTGATCCAGACGGAGGTCGGCAAGGCCGCCGTCGTCGCAGAGGAAGTACGCGAGATCCACGGTGTCGACAGCGCCGATGACGTGACGGGTCCATATGACGTAATCGTCAAAGCGAGCAGCGACGATGTCGATTCACTCGGCAAGCTCGTGGTCGCCAAGATCCAGGCAGTCGATGGCATCACCCGAACGCTTACCTGCCCGGTGGTCCACCTCTAGGCCGGGTCTCCTCACACAAACCGCCTGCACAACGCGTCGCTAGCCGAGCTTCGATGCGATCGCTCCCGCGCTCCTCAGGGCGGTGCCATCGCTGCCCGCGACCGAGAAGACCCTGGTGGGTTGGCCCTCTGCCTCTCCGATCATGTCTTCGAATAGTTGCCTTCGACTGATCGGGGGGTCGATCCAGAGATATGCACCCATTGAGCCCGGGATCGTGTTGACCTCGTTGACTAGAAGCTCACCCTCTTGGTCGAGGAAATCGATTCTGACAACACCACGCAACCCGGCAACCTCGGTCACTCGACGTGAGAGGTCGCGGATTCTCTCTGTGGTCTCCGTGTCCAGATCAGCTGGCAACTCCCTGCCGCCGCTCACCTCGCCACCCCAAGCCAGGTACTTCTGGTCGTACGAGTAAATGCCGTCGGCGGCGCGCTCTGGCGCTTCCACGGCGGAGATCTGCCATTCAGGGTGGGTTCTCACCGCGACCTGAAGGTCCCGGCTGACAATGAAGGGCTCGATCACCGCACCCTGATCGAAATATGGGGAAGACCTCTTCAGCGCCAGGACCGTGTCCCAATCGTTGGCGATCTCGATGCCGATTGAGGAACCACCGAACCTTGGTTTGGCGATGTAGGGACCACCAAAGGGTGGCGGTTTCTCGGTACCGGTCACCACCAGCGTTCGAGGAAGGGTGGGCAGGCCGGCCACCCCCATCGCGGCCCCAAAAGCCAATTTGTCCATTCCGAGCGCCGATGCCGCCTGACCCGTGCCGGTATAGCGATAGCCGACCATGTCGAACAGACCCTGGAGAGTTCCATCTTCTCCCGGTCCGCCGTGACAGGCGACTAGGACGGCTCCTACTTCGAGTGGTCGCTTCTTGAACATGAGACCCTGGCCGGGTGACGCGATGAAACTGAGATCCCGAGCTTTGCGTGGTACTCCGTCAGCAAAGTCGGCGGCTTCGAGCTCCTGATCGACCAGGTACCACTCCCCTGCCTTCGACCAGTAGACGACGTGGGCGTCATCGAGCGCGCGGGAAACCTGAAGGCCTGTCAGTATCGATATGTCGTGTTCGTCGGATGGTCCTCCAAACACGATGGTGGGTTTCTTCATCTGATCCGCCCTAGGGGTAATGGTCCGGTAGGTCGTTTTCGTAGAGAACGGCGTCACCGGGACCAAGGTTGGCCCGGACCCAGACGACGGCGTCTTCACGGGAATCGACGACGGTAACCGAGGCTGAGCCGTTGGAAGAACCTTCGAGCAGGGCCCGTCGATTGGTGTGACCCACTATGACCAGATGATCGGCAACGTCGGCGGCCATCCTTGCGAACGTCTTGTTCTCTGAGTCTTGCATGGACCCCATCTCGACCATCCCAGGTGTGACGACCACCTTCCTGCCTTGCCCCAAACCCTGCAGTTTTCCCAATGCCACCCGCGCTCCCTCAGGGTTCGAGTTGAACGTGTCATCGATGATGTCGAAACCGGCTTCGGAACGCGCAATCGATTGACGGTGCTTGGCGCTCGGAAGGTTTGACATTCGA
>JBAVIK010000183.1:0-1777 GCA_049686815.1 Acidimicrobiia bacterium
ATGTAGAAGTCGGCCTCGAGGGCGATCTTTCGCTCATCGAGCATCCCACCGAGTTGCCGCGCAGCAACTGGCTTGGTGAATGCTGCATCGAGCGGGGTGACGAATGTGAGATCAACCTGGTCTCTGATTCGACGGTCCTTGAAATAGGAGTCGGCGAGAAAGGCGAACTCCAACGGAGCCACCGGGCACTTGATCGGCATCTCGGCGATGTGTACGACCAGCCGTCCCTCATCCCAGGTGCGAAGCTTCTCAGCCAGGGCAGTTGCCCCTTCGAGGGTGTAGAAGTCGAAAACACTTTCACGCCACTCGGTACCCATCATGCCTGGTGTTTCCTCTGGACGAGGCGTGGTTCCCGTGGCTATCACCAGATAGTCGTACTCGATAGCGGTGCCGTCGCTGAGCCGCACTACGTTCGATTCCGGCTCAACTATCTCCACGCCCGCTTGGACGAATTCAACGCCTTTTGGGATGAATTTCTCCTTGGGCTTTATGACCTGGCTTGGCTGGTAGATCCCGAAAGGAATGAATAGATAGCCGGGCTGGTAGTGATGATCATGATTTTGGTCAACGATCGATATCTCCCACTCTCGCTCGTCGAGCAGTGGGCGAAGTTTGTTGACCACCATCGTGCCAGCGGTTCCTGCACCAAGCACCACGACACGGTTCATAGCGGCTCCTCTTCTGATGGACTTGTTCAATGTTCGGGCGTCAGAGGAAGGGTGGGCAGAGTCCGACGGCCACACATTTGTGGACCTTTGGCTTGGACGATGCTGCGTTAGTGGCGAGGAGACGAGCTATTTCGCGGTACCGTTCGTCCCGCCGGAATGGCGACGACAGTTTCTCGCACCCTGAACGCCAGGAGTCAGAACTTCCCAGAATTGAGCCAGGTCTCCTCAGGGCCGATTGGTTCAGCCGCGTCCCAGTGTTCAACGATCAGGCCCGCGTCGACTCGAAACAGGTCCGCTTGTGCATAGGGCTCACCATGCCAGCGGGTCCGACAAAGAGTGGCCACGAAGTTGCCCTGACCTACCAGAAGAACTACCTCGTCATACACGAGGGGCCTGTTGTCTGAGATGGCCAAGCGTTGGAAGTTCTCCAGTCCGTCAGGGACCTCCGAGTTGTGCTGGATGTATTGCTCGGCGGAGATGTAATCGCCCACCTGGTCGGGGTGACCTCCCTCCATCAACAAATCCTCGATCATGCGCAGGACGAGTGTCTTGTTGTCTCCCGTTCTGTCGAGGTCGATCACGTCGGTTGGACCATCGATGGACGTGTGCCCAGAAGGTGTCTCATCCGTAAACGAGGTGATGACGTCCCAATGCTCAATCATCTTGTCGTCTGAATCGGTGTCGAAGAAGTCCATGGTCACCCATTCAGCCGCGCCATCGTTCAACGACTGAAAAGCGTGAACGAACACGTATCTTCCATCCTCGAAGATCCTGGCCAGTCGGATGTCGCGTTTTGGGTTGCGGACTATGAAGTCCTCGAAGAATTCGACAAACCCTCGAGGACCGTCGGGCACACCGGTGGAATGCTGCGTGTAGCGGCTTCCCGCATACTTGTTGATCGCTTGGCGGGGTTTGCCGTCTCGAATGCCCTCGAGGTACAGACCTCGTACATTCTCGGTCTTCTTACTCACAGGCAAACCGTCGCTGGTGTCGATCGTGTCACATATCGACGCTAGACCACCATGATCGAACCTGCCAACAGCGATTTGAACGGCTATTGCAGAAGCTGTTGGCATAAGCTCTGCAATTGGGACGGACCATCGCTGACC
>JBAVIK010000184.1:0-11622 GCA_049686815.1 Acidimicrobiia bacterium
GTCCCGGCTCTATGCCCGTGTCGTGACACCAGGAGTCATCAACACTGGTGACGACGTTCGGCAACTAGACGGCTAGGAGCTCGCTGATGAAGTCGACTGTTCGCTTCCAGGCCAATTCGAATGCCTCAGGGTCGAAACTGTCGCCGTCGGGCTCGCAGAAGCCATGTCTGGTTCCCGGGTAGCGAATCACCTCGACGTGAAGCGATTCGAGACCCATGGTCGCTTCCATGAATGCAGCCTCGTCTTCGGTCAGGTACTCATCGTCTTCCGCCAAGTGGACCAGATAGGAGGCCTTTGAACCGGCAAAGTCGATTTGCTGGCTTCCATAGAAAGACACAACCGCGCCAACCCGATCGCTGAGTCTCACAGAGGCCCACAGGGCTAGCGAGCCTCCCATGCCGAATCCGACTATGGCGACTGGTCCTTCGCTCGACTTCTCGTGGAGCAACTCGAGTGACGTTAAGACCATCGAGGCGAGACGATCAGGGCTCGCCGATCCGAGGTGCTGGAGTGCCTCCTGTTCGGACTCGGGCAACTCTCCGAAGTTGATGTCAGGCGCAAGGACAGTGAAACCCTCCTCGGCCAGGCCGTCGGCGATGCCCTTCACCGCCGGCGTCAGGCCCCAGAACGAATGCAGAAGCAGTACACCGGGCCCCGTCAACTGGTCACTCTGAACGAAGTAGGCGAGATCTCTGACCACGGGCCAAACCTACGCGAAGCTCTAGCCTTCCCCGATGACGTCGGCTGTTGCACCACTCAAATATCCCCATTTCCGTTCGCTGTGGGCGGCAACGGTGTTCTCGGCGTCGGGCACCTTCATCCAGGCCGTGGCTGGGTCGTGGCTGATGTTCGAGCTGACCAACTCGAGCGCATGGGTCGGTTGGATGGTCGCGTCGTCGACACTTCCCGTGCTGTTCCTGGCCCTCACCTCTGGAGCACTGGCCGACATGTTCGATCGGGCGAAGATCATGTTGATCGCGCAAGCGATAATGGGCGGCTCCGCTGCGGTCATGGCGGTCACGACATACATGGGCCTGATGAACCCTCCGCTTCTTCTGGGCCTTGGCCTGGTGATGGGCACCGGTCTCGCACTCAATCTTCCGGCGTGGCAAGCATTGCTTCCTGAGCTGGTTCCCCGGGGGATGATCGCTTCAGCGGTTGCCCTTCAGTCGGCGGCATTCAACGCGGCGCGTGCCATAGGACCGGCCATCGGCGGGGTCATCATCCTCGCATGGGGCCCTCAAGCCGGATTTGCGGTGAATGCGCTGAGCTACATCGGCGTGATCATCGTCCTCTTCGTAATCGGGCCCCAGCTCGCCATCAGGGATAGGGAGTCGAAATCAGTTGGATCAGCCATCTCGCTTGGTATCCGATTCGCCCGGTTCACTCCCACCTTCAGGGCATTGCTAGGGCTCGTTGCATTGTTTGCGATCACCTCCGCCGTGGTCCAGGCCACTTTGCCTGTACAGACGGACCATCTCGGTGGCGCCGAGGCCGCGTACGGTTTGCTGCTCGGCGCCATGGGCGCAGGCGCCCTCCTCGGAGCATTCCTCAGACCGGCGATCCTTCGGCGTCTCGATTCGAGTTCAGTTCCCTACACCATCACCTTGTTCGGTCTTTCCGGAATCTTGTTGGGCCTTGCACCAGAGCTCTGGGTGGCCGGTATTGCGATGTTCATCGCCGGCTTCTTCTGGCTGCTCACTCTTGCCACGCTCAACGCCACTGCACAGCTTCTCGCCCCCGAATGGATCAGAGGCAGGGCGATGTCGTTCTATACGCTGGCCTTCGCTGGGATGCTCCCCGTGGGAGCGATTCTCTCAGGCGTCGTCGCCGACCAGATAGGCACTTCGGGATCCCTCGTCGTTTTCTCGGCGGGTGCCGTGATCCTTGGATTGTTGAGCTCGAGGTTTGGCGTTCCCAGAATCGAAGACATCGAATCTCCGGAGTTCAGCGATGGGGAATTCGTCTCACCCCATAGCGAAGACCCCTCCTTTGAGGGAGGTCCTGTGATTGTTCTCAACACCTGGCAAATCGATGAACAAGACTTTGCCGAATTCACTCAACTCATGAATGAAGTCAGGTTGGTTCGCTTGAGCACTGGGGCATATCGCTGGCGTCTGTTTAGATCAACATCGGATCCCACCAGGATCACCGAGCTGATGGCGATTCAGAGTTGGGAAGAGCATGTCGCACAACACAATCGGATCGACAACGCCTCGGCTTCCCTGATTCGCAGGGCCCGCGCCTTTGATCGAGCCGAGGGGCCGAGAACTCGCCACTTGATCGCGATCGACGTGGAAAGCCCTCCAGACTTTGACGATCTCGTCGCGACTCACGAAGAGATGCACATGACGGATGGATCGATTCCCTATCCCGATCGGGACGTTTGAGCAAAGACGCGCTCACGGGAGAACTTCTTCCAGTCTGACTGCCCCGTCGACCAGACCACGTCGGTCACGATCGTGACCAGCCCGACGATCGGCAGGACCCAGATTGCCCAAACCGGCAACGAGACGGCGATGGCCGGCCCGATCAGGAGGAATGGCACTGCCTTGGTCACGATCGCACCCGAGGCGTGCATCCAAGCCCGCTTGCTGGCGTCTGTTCGGAGATAGCTGGAGTAATCCACCTTCACACCCGGCTGGGGGCGCGTGATAGTTCCGATGAACCATCCCGTGAAGCGAATGCCGGCAATCCTCCCCACCAGCAGATGGGCGAGCCCATGAGTGGAAACCAGAAGGGCACCCATCCCAAGGAAGAAGGCGAGCACTGAGATCGGCTCGGAGAGTGAGGCGGACCACCCGATGAAGGCGACCCCGAGCACGCTGGTCGCCAGCATGAACCATGTCCCTCTAACAAGTGAGACCGAGTACAGAGCCCAATTGCCAAATGCCTCCTGATCGATTGCGGAGATTCGATCCGCATAGGCCTCGACCAGTTGCGGATCGGTCTTGACCTCGGAGACGGCCTTCCAGAAACCGGTCCCGGCAAGTCCTTCACCGCTGCCAGCTGCGATTTCGGCCTTCGCCAGGGCAGACTCGATAAGCACTTGTTCCATGACTCAACGATAGGTTCGGTTCACACCATGCAACCGGATGAGGTGAAACGGGGTTCTTGTTGGTGATGGAGGACATTGGACTAGCGCTGGCAGAAGACCTCGATTCGGCCTTTCCACTTGTGGTCGACCACATGGGCAAGAGGCTCTATTGGGGACTCCGCCGGATGTCGGCCGATCACCAGGAAGCAGAGGACCTGACCCAGGAGACATTCATCAGGGCCTACAAGGCTCTTGAGAGTTACGACCGCGGGCGACTACGAGAAATGAGGCTCGAACCCTGGCTGTGGACGATCGCCCTCAACCTCGGACGCAATCACGTCCGGGACAGGGCTCGTCGACCGACGTATGTACCGCTGCAGGACACCGGCAGGGACGACCCGGAGGTAACGGACGGACCAGCCTGGGATCGTCGACTCCGATCGCTCAACCGACACCAGCGAACTGCGGTAGTGCTCCGACATCTCGTCGGAATGGGCACTTCAGAGATCGCCGAGGCGACCGGTCGGCCAGAGGGCACGGTCAAAGCGGACATCCATCGCGGACTGGCAAAACTCAGAATCGTCATGGAGGACGAAAAGTGAGCATAGAAAAGCAACTATCAGGCCTGGCCGGCGACCTGCCCGAAGGGCTCACCGAAGGAGTGGCCCTGGGCACCGGGATTGCCGACGGTTTCGACATCTACGAATCGGCTATCGGAGAAGTAGTTGTCACATTCAATCCAGATGGCGTCTCCTCTTTGGATATCGCTGACGAGGGATTTCAGAGTCGTTTCAACGATCGATTCGGCCGACGATTGATCCGAGCCGAGGCACCTCGTGTTTGGAAGTCGCACATCCCGACTGCCATCGAAGCAGGAAGACCGGGGCCACTCCCTCTGGATCTCACGTCAGTGACGTCTTTCCAAGCGGAGGTACTGGCTCGGACTGCAACCATTCCACGCGGCGAGGTGAGACCGTACGCCTGGCTTGCCAAGGAAGCTCATCGTCCCAAAGCCGTGCGAGCCGCCGGGTCGGCTGTCGCTCAGAATCCGATCCCGCTGATCATTCCCTGCCATCGAGTCGTCAGATCCGATGGTCACATAGGCAACTATTCACTTGGCGGGCCCGGGAACAAACACGATCTTCTCGAGCATGAGGGCACCAACCCCCACCGTCTCGAGGAGCTTGCCGCCCATCACATTCGGGTCCAGGGAAATGTCAGCACTGGAATCTATTGCCACCCGACATGCCGGGCGATACGTCGATCGAAGGTTGAAAACGTCATCGACTTCAGGTCGTTCGACGCAGCCGAGGACTCTGGATACAGACCGTGCCAGATCTGTCATCCGAGATATTGAATCGTGGCCCTCAGGTCTCGATGTCGTGGACCACAACACGGTCCCACTTGTCCATGTGGGCGTCCAGAAAATTGAGGTGGGCCCCGCCCGCCTGATATGCCTCGTGACCGGCCAGGTCATCAAACACGAGGACCAGTCCGTAGGTGTAGGTGTTCTCAACAACGTCGCGATCCGTTGTGGCGGGACGCCCGAAGTAGCTGTCTCGCACGTTGGGATCACCAGATAACTGGCTCAAACCGGCTTCGAAGGACGGGCTGGCCTCACCCGCCTCGAGCCAGAAATAGACGTTGTGAACATGCATGAGCGGAAGAGCTCCTCGTGGCAGATCGGTGACCGTAGTCGGATGAACCACCATCGACCTCTCCACCAGCCCACCAACTCGTTACGCTCGCCGCCGATGCCGGACACACCTTCAACTGAGCAACTTGCCGTCAACACGATCAAGGCACTGGCCATGGACGCGGTGCAACGCGCAAACAGCGGCCACCCTGGTATGCCGATGGGCATGGCGGACATCGCCGTGACGTTGTGGTCGCGGTTTATCAAAGTCGACCCCGGTGCCCCCGACTGGCCGGATCGCGACCGATTTGTCTTATCCAACGGCCACGGATCGATGCTCCTCTACTCGATTCTCCATCTGTGCGGGTTTCCTCTGCGGCTCGACGACCTACGGGAGTTCAGACAGCTGGGCAGCCATACGGCAGGTCACCCGGAGATCGACCATTCGTTGGGTATCGAGATGACCACGGGACCGTTGGGACAGGGTTTTGCCACAGGTGTTGGGATGGCAGTTGCCGAGTACCACCTGCGTAGTCGTCTCGGAGCCGATCTCGTCGACCACAGGACCTACGGATTCGTCTCCGATGGCGACCTGATGGAGGGGATCAGTTCCGAGGCCGCCTCGATGGCTGGCCATTTCGGGCTTGGCAGATTGATTTACCTATATGACGACAACCGCATCTCGATCGACGGATCGACCGATATCACCTTCAGCGAGGACGTAGCCCAGAAGTTCGAAGCCCTCGGATGGCAAACGATGGTTATCGACGGACATGATCGAACATCGATTGGCCAGGCGATCCAGCTCGCGATGAACATCGAAGACAGGCCGTCGCTCATCTTGTGCCGCACTCACATTGCCAACGGTTCGCCAAATCTTCACGACACCGCAGCCTCACATGGCCAGCCACTCGGAGACGAAGAGATCCGACTGACCAAGGAAGCGATGGGCTACCCGATCGAGCCCGAATTCTGGGTCGATGACTCGGTCTACGCATACTTTGACGCCGCCATGGAACGTGGCCGGGAACAACATCGCGACTGGCAGCGTCGTTTTGTCGCGTCCGACGAAAGAGCCAAGAAGCTCTGGAGCGAAATGCATTCTCCCGCCCTGGTCAGGCTACACGGCCCGGAATTCGAGACAGGACAGAGTTTGGCGACGCGGGCGTCATCGGGGAAGCTCTTCGATGAGATCGCAACCAAGGTTCCGGGCTTCATCGGAGGCTCGGCAGACCTGGCGGGATCCACCAAGACAGTGATCGATGAAAGTCGGCTCTTCTCCAAAGACGACCCGTCGGCCCGCGACATCCCATTTGGTGTCCGGGAGCACGGAATGGGAGCGCTGGTCAATGGAATGGCCATCCACGGGGGCCTCCGGCCGTACGGAGCAACCTTCTTCGTGTTCAGCGACTACATGAGACCAGCGGTGAGGCTTTCCGCGTTGATGGAGATTCCTTCGATATGGGTGTGGACCCACGACTCGGTGTTTCTCGGAGAAGACGGACCTACCCATCAGCCCATCGAACATCTGGCCTCACTTCGTGCGATGCCGAACTTGTGGGTCATCCGTCCAGCCGATGCTCACGAAACCGTTCAAGCTTGGGAGATCGCGCTGAACCGGGATGACGGCCCTGTGGCTCTGATACTCACACGTCAGAATCTCCCGACGATGGAACCGGTCGGCGGCGGCGTATCCCGAGGTGGCTACGTGTTGCGAGAAGGACAAGATGTGACTCTGATCGCCACGGGATCAGAAGTCCATAGCTGTCTCTCGGCCGCCGATCTCCTCTTCGACGCTGGGCTGAAAGCGAGGGTCGTGAGCCTGCCCTGTCTCGAGCTCTTCAATGAGCAACCGGTCGAGTATCGCAACGACACCCTCGGTCCGGCCACGCGGGTGTCGGTGGAAGCCGCCTCCACATTCGGCTGGCGGGAGTTGGTCGGAGAGCGCGGCATGTCGATAGGAATTGACCATTTTGGAGCCTCTGCTCCCGATACGGCGCTCGCTGCGGAGTTTGGCTTCACACCTGAGGCGATAGCCGTCAGGGTGCGCCGGCACCTGGATGCTTGATTCAGTGGCCGCCAGCGGACAGATAGTGGTGATTGGAGCGGGCATCGCCGGGATATCGACTGCCTACCACCTCGCGGTCAAACAGCGGGTCAGCGACGTGATCGTGATCGACCCCCGTCCGCCGCTGACGCTCACCTCTGACAAGTCGACTGAGTGCTATCGGAATTGGTGGCCAGACAAGTCGATGGTCGGCCTGATGAACAGGTCAATCGACCTCCTCGAGCAAATGGCTGCAGAAAGCAATGACCTCTTTGGCTTGAAACGACCCGGGTACCTCTACGTGACTGGCGACCCTGGGACATTCGAAACGATGAAACGAGAAGCGGAGGCCACCTCGGCAATGGGGGCCGGAGATGTGAGAACTCATCCTGGCCCTGTTCCCTACGGACCGGCAGAGGACGGGGTTGACCTCCTTGGGCCTGAGCAGCTCCGACAACATCACCCGTACATCACTGATCGCGCCGTTGGGGCCGTTCAGGTGAGGAGAGCCGGCCATTTCAGCGCTCAGCAGTTGGGCGCGTGGATGTTGGAGCAATCTCGGACCTCGGGTACGCGGCTCATCCCCGCCACGGTCGTTGGTATCAACGTGAAGGATGGGCAGGTCACCGGTGTGACGCTCGACGACGGTTCCACAGTCAATGCTGAAATCGTGGTCGTCGCGGCGGGCCCAATGGCAAAGCCCGTGACCGCCATGGCCGGAATCGATCTGCCTCTCTTCTCCGAGCTTCATATCAAGGTTTCGTTCCGGGACCACCGCCGAGTGATACCCCGTGACGCCGGCATGTTCATCTGGTCAGACCCTCAACGGTTGGACTGGTCAGACGGGGAGCGATCAGCCCTCGAAGAGATGGGACGCGAGGACCTAACCGGTGAGATGCCTATCTACTGCCACGGAAGACCCGAAGGAGGCCCGGAATCACCCTACGTTGTCGCACTTTGGGAGTATCACCGGGCGGTGACCGAGCCAAGTTGGCCGATCGAGATCGACGGGCTCTACCCGGAGGTGGTGATGAAGGGGCTGACCACAATGATCCCGGCGCTGGCGCCATATCTCGATGGTCTTCCCGAACACCACGTTGACGGTGGCTACTACACCAAGACCGAGGAGAACCGTCCGCTCATCGGCCCGTGCGGTCCCAATGGCCTCCAAATCGTTTGTGGGTTCTCCGGGTTCGGGGTGATGGTTGCGTCAGGCGCAGGGGATCTGGCGGCAAGACATATCACCGGAGACACCCTTCCCGACTATGCCGAAGACTTCCTGTTGAGCCGATACGACCGTTCCGAGTACGTTGCCAGGATGGCGGTCCTGGGTTCAGGTCAGCTGTAAAAGCCGACCAGGCCGACGGAGAGGGCGACCACACCAACAACCGTCAACGTGAGTGAGCCGTACCAGAGTTTCTTGTTGCCCATGATCAGACCCAAGCCTGCGATGGCTATCGATACAGCAAACAGGGTCGCTGCAGCCGCAAAGACCAGGTGGGAGGAGCCAACTGCGAACGATTTGGTGCGTTCATCCTCGGCGGCGTCGATTGCAAGGCTCGCCTCAGCCTCCAGCGCGGCGACCTCCGCCACTTCGGCAGGTTCAGGGTCGGCGCCAAGTTGGGAGAGCAGGACATGATTGGCCCTGATCACCTCGGCCCGAAGGAGGTCATTGTTCGCGGTGACGACGTCGACAATCTCCTCGGTACGCTCGATCAAGATCTCATGTGAGGTGATCCCGCCAAATAGCGCCGAAATCGCAGCCAGCACGGCAATGACCAGGGTTCCGAAAGCGACGTGACGTCTCCAGCCGGCCTGGATGGCATCGTCGTGCAGACCACCGATGGCCAGCTCGGCCGCTAGTTCGGTTGAATCGGGGCCCTCAGTCATGTGCGTTTCGAACTTCGAAGATCACGGCTGAACGATTCGCACTGGTTTCTCCCAATGTGAGGGGTTGGAATCGGCCACCCTAAACGTCGGCTGACCATTTCTTTTTCAGTCACACGTGTTCTCGAGGGACAGACCATCGTATGCCGAGGTGGGGTCTGCGATGATCAGCGCAGTCTCGGCCTTGATTCGGTCTTCGTCGTAAAAGGTCCGACCCGTGTCAGTTCCGCTGATGTATTCCCTGTCGACATGCAGGACGCCGACACGGTCGAAGCTGATTACGGGCAGGAGGTCGATGAAATCAACCAATCGGTCTTGAGGAATATCAGTCTCGAGAGTCGCCTTGAGCACTTCGGCAATAGCGCCATAGCTGGCGAGGAGCTCGATAGGGCTCGACTGAGCCAAGACCGCCCCCAGCACACATCGCTGCCGGTTCATTCGAGCAAAATCATCGGCGTGCCGGCGGATCCGGGCGTAGGCGAGGGCCAGATGACCGTCCAAGTGCTGCTCACCTGCCTCTATGACCACATTCTCAACCGTCACACCGTCTTCGTGGGGATAGGTCTCGTCGACGATGGTGTTGGGGACTTCGATATCCACGCCGCCGAGAGCGTCCACGATTCCAACAAACCCGTCGAGTGTCACCATGGCGTAGTAGTGAATGTCGAGACCCAACAGATTGCCGATGGTGGCTTTGATCGCACGTGGACCGGGCTCTCCTTCGCCAGGAAAGTACTCAGGGTTCTCAGTGGCTTCGAAGTAGATGTCGTTGAGGAGACGTGGGAAGCAATTGCAGTCCCACACGCCGTAGCCGTCGGGCAGCGTCACGCCTGACATGTTGCGTGGCAGTGAAATCATCGCCGCATCTCCCGACTCAGGGTCGATGCTGAGCAGGATCATGGTGTCGGTTCGAACGTCTTCCCGTCCCGCACCGACATCGGTGCCCAAAAGCAAGACGTTGAGCCGCTCCAGGCCATCCCAAATGGCCTGGGGCTTCAACGTCGTTTCTGTTGCCGGGGCTCCCTCGGTTTCGGTCGGACTGTCGGGCGCAGCCTCAACACCGGTGTCTGCCGGGGCAAACACCTCGGAGATGAGCGAATACTGGACGACGTTGTAGTAGCCGACTGCAAGATGGGGCACCAACACCACCATCCAGACCGCAACACCCACCACCACGGTTATGGCAGTTGCTGCAACCCCAGCCGATCCGCCGCTGACGTTGAAAGCGTCGTAGGCGGCCCAACCCCTATAGGACAGAAGCATGAGGTTGCCAACCATGATGAGACTCAACGTCGGCAGCGACGCCCACGCCTTCAGCACCGAAGTCTGAAAGAAAAGGAGAGCTATGACGAACAGAGCGACGAGTACTAGGTCGATGATGACGAGACGAACTCCCCGTCTCCGATCTCCCGCTCGAATCTGACCCAGACCGGGGATTAGCGCTGAGAGAAGAGCCGCCAACCAGGGGCTGGGCCGACGTGACTGCTCGATTGGCACCAACCGATTCTACGACCGGTGCCTTTTCTGTCGGGACTTCCAAGAAGGCAAGAAAGCCCAGGGAAAGCCGGGGGCTTCAACGACGAGTGGGGCTGGCCGTCAACCGAACTTGGTTTTGGGCCGGTCCACGAGTACCTCGTCGACATAGATATCGACCTTCTCGTTGTAGAACGAGACGAGACCTGTCACCTTCTGAGACTCAGCGAGTGGCGAGTCATAACCCCAGACGATGTTCTCGTGTTTCGTATCGCCAATCCCCACTGACCAGTAGCGGGCCACACCCTTGTAGGGGCAAGCCGTCTGCAGTTCGGTCGGCGTCAGATGATCCATGCGGACGTCCGTCTTTGGGAAGTAATACCGGATAGGGAGACCGGTTTCGAAAAGGAACGACGCGTTGGTCGAGTCGGCGACGGTTACCCCTTCGATCTCGATTCTCACCCTCCTACTCGAAGGGAGGATGTCGATGCGGGTGTAGGGATCGCGTGCATGGACCCAGACTTCTTCGTCTTCTTCGAACCAATGATCCATCGTCTTCCAGACCAGTACGTAGTGACCTGCGATCTCGGGAATCTTCGGATCACGAAAGGCGTAGGCAGCACCCTCGGCATTACCTGCCTTCACCACGTATTGAGTGGCCTCGCCTCTGCTCGGGCTGTTACGTGTCTCGCCGGTCTCGACGAGAAGGTCTGTCCTGATGTCCGCCTCTGGTATGTAGTAGGTCGGGAAGTAGGGGACTTCCCACACGAGAAGCGGGCTGGTGGTGTCAGCCACGATCTCGCCATCGAGCATCGCCCGAACTCGGCGGTTGCTCGCCTCGGTGCGAACGCGTCCACGATCTGTCATTGGGTCCTCATGTGTCGAGTGTTGCACCCGAGTCAACGCGGTCGGGGACGTGATGATTCCTGGTCGACATCGAGGGGGCTAATACAAGGCAATCGTGTCGAGCGGAGTCTCACGGGCCATGATCCTGCTCTCCCAGTACTCGCCAAACCGATGGTCGAGGGCGACCGGCTTTTCCGCGTAGATCCTCCGGCCAAGGATCTGAGCTGCTGCTTGAAGTTCGGACCGCCGTTGGGCAACCAGCGCAAAGAACAAAGACCGCTCCCTGGGGTCGGGACAAAGATCGGGTCTGTCCCGCAGAAGTGCCAACAGCTCGGCCAGGTCGTGATCTTCACCCAGTATCAGGCCGAGCCGATCCAGAGTGATCGCCGTGCCGACCACCACCTCTGGCCACAACGGAGTAAGGAATTCCATCTGATGTCGTAGGTACTTGGCTCGCTTCCTCCACTGGTGGAAATTCTCCATCGAAGGGCTGGCGTATGCCGCAACCATCTCATGGCGACCCCTCTTGTAGGTGGTGTGGAGGCCAGGCCTGATGGCTCGATATCCGTCACGAACCCCAATCCCATACACGTCACGGGCGTCCGGTTCGGTTGGCCAAGACATGTACCGGTGGTAAGCCTTCTCGAAGTTCCGGACAACTCGCCCCACCAAGTTCGGGTCCTCCAGCGCAGTGAG
>JBAVIK010000185.1:0-8992 GCA_049686815.1 Acidimicrobiia bacterium
GCGATCCGATCATCACGGCATCAGCGCCGCAGGCGATCGCCTTGGCTACATCTCCACCAGTCCGCATCCCTCCATCCGCGATCACGTGGACATATCTGCCCGTCTCGTCGAGGTAGCGGATTCGCGCTCCTGCTGCGTCAGCGATTGCCGTTGCCTGCGGCACGCCTACCCCCAGGACTCCCCTGGTAGTGCAGGCGGCGCCCGGTCCAACACCGACGAGAACGCCTACCGCACCGGTTCTCATGAGATGGAGAGCCGTCGAGTAGCTGGCAACCCCACCGACGATGACGGGGACATCACTGTCAGCGATGTACTCCTTCAGGTTGAGCGGCTCCTCACGACTGGAGACATGTTCCGCCGAAACGACAGTTCCTTGTATCACCAAGATGTCGAGCCCGGCGTTCAAAGCGTTGCCCGCCCAGGCGCGCACTTTCTGGGGAGTGAGGCTGCCTGCGGTCACGATGCCGGCTTCTTTCATCTCCTTGACCCGCTGCCCGATCAGATCAGGCTTGACCGGCTCGAGATAGATCTCCTGCATCCGTCGGGTTGCCTTCTCGTCTGAGAGCTCGGCGATCTCCTCGAAATACGGGGTGGGGTTCTCGTAGCGTGTCCACAGCCCCTCGAGGTTGAGGACAGCAAGACCTCCGAGCTGGCCTATCCTGATCGCGGTTTCTGGACTGATCGCCGAGTCCATCGCCGAGCCCATCATGGGCAGCTCAAATCGGAAAGCGTCCAACTGCCAGGAGATATCAACGTCGTCGGGATCTCGGGTGCGTCGGGAGGGGACGATCGCAATGTCGTCGAACCCGAAGGCCTGCCGACCCGTCTTACCGATGCCAATATCGATTTCCACTCGAATCCTCCAGGGCTTTTGGGCAGCGTAACAGTGCCGGCGCGGGACCCGTAGGTAGGCTTCCCGATGGTGTCAGGGATTACACACCGTCAACCAACCCGACGCCTCGCTTCGTGGACGATCACCGATTTCGTGCTGGTCTGGCTGGGCGGATTTGTCGGGACAGGGGTGTTCTTTGCGCTCGGCGCTCTCTCCGACAACGAAGACTGGGTGATCGTCCTCGGGCTGCTGGGACAATACGTGGGCAATCTCGGGGTGCTCTGGGCCCTGCGACGACGCAAGGAAGATCCCGACCTCGGTTTTCAGATAGAGCCCAAGGACACGTTCTACATCGCTGTCGGGCTGGTGCTGCAGATGATTCTCGCCCTGGTCTTCCTCCCGCTCGCCGAGTTGCTGTTCCCCGACGGCCGCCCACCCCAACAGGTTGCCGACGCCATCGCCAGCAGCGAGTCGTCGACCTTGCTGAGATTGAGCCTCGTTTTCGCTGCGGTGGTCCTGGCACCGGTTACCGAAGAGTTGATCTTCAGAGGTGTGCTGATCAAGGCGCTACAAAACAGAGGCAGAACATTCATCATCGTGGTCACATCAGCGATATTCGCCGCGGTGCATCTGCTGGGCCTGGATTTCGAGAGAGTCTGGGCATCGGCGCTGCTGGTACTGCCTCCGATCTTCATCCTCGGCATGATCCTGGCCTGGCTTACGTTGAAGACCGGTCGTCTCGGTCCGGCGATATTCCTCCACTCGGGATGGAATCTCTTAGCCGCATTGGTCCTGCTGGTACCCAGCGAAGTCCTCGAGTCGATCAACTAACCCCAAACCTCGGTGGAAACCGACCCCAGCCTGTTCAGTGAATCGGGCCGGCGCCCCCCAAGCGGTCCAAATCAGCTCATCGGTTAACTGTGAGCAGAGATGATGGGCGACAGGGATCACCCACCTGAAGAAAGCCCGAAGATGACGTTGACCACGATTGTCAATCCACCCACGATCGCCAGAACGAGCAGTGCGATGACGAAATCTCGGGCAAGGCGATCAGCCCAAACGGCCCGGAGAACTGCCGGCGGAGCGTCATCACCCGCTGCCCTTCTTCTGGCGAGCCGCACGACGGCATTCATGACCAGCCCGACGAAGGGAAGCGCGGCCACGTTCAGAGCATGTAGCACGCCCATCGCCAGAGAGAACACGCCCAGACGCCACGTGCTGTCGACGATCGCCTGAGGGAACTCGACGACGTCGCTCAGAGCGCTGAGATCGGCAGTGACGAGAATCAATCCGGTGAACACCAGATAGTACGAAAGATCGAGCAGCTTCAAATAGCGTTCACCAGTCTCGGGGCTCAGGACAAACACGTCGCTGACGAATCCCTTGCCAAATCTGCGAATATTTGGCGCCAACACGATCACGAGGGCCCCCATGATGGCTGTCGCAAGCAACTCGATTTTCCACGCCACGACGGTCGATCCCTGAGGCCCGCTACCAACGACAAGCGCGAGATAGGCGGCCACGGCCCCAAGCCCGACCGCGATGGAGACGATCATCCACAGCCGTCTCCGACGAAACGCCAGGTCCTCCGTGATGCTTCGCTCCACACGGGCGAAAAGATCGGGGCTCGGTTCGAAATCGTCCGCGTAATGCAGAGCCTCGGTTAGGCGTTGTTCAAGTGTCATATTGCAGGCTCCAAAATCTCCTCCAATGCAGCCATGCCACGGCGGCAGTGTGTCTTGACCGAGTTCGGGGAAATCGAAAGGGTCTCGGCGATCTCACGCTCGCTCATGTCCATGTAGAAACGGAGGACGAGGCAGTCACGTTGTCGCGCCGACAGAGATCCGAGCGCATCCAGGACCTCTGCTTGGCTCTCACTCCGCTCCACACCCTGATCCGGGGTTTCGGCCACACGACGGTCAACCATGGCGTTCTGATGCCGGAGAGACATGAGCCCGCGGCGGTTGTGGTCTCTGGCCAGATTGAGGACGATCGAACGGAGGTACGCAACGCTTTTTGCCTTGTCCCTAATCCGATCCGAGGCGTGATACATCTTGATGAATGCCTCCTGGACGATGTCCTCAGCAGCCGCTCGGTCATCGGTGAATAACCTGGCAAGACGTACCAGGGACACGGCTTCCTGGTGATAGAGCTGCTCGACAAATGTGAGCCGTTTCCTATCGTCAGAAGTCGAGAATGACTGTTCGGCCGCAAGTGCAGCAAGCCAAAACATCCCGCTACACGTTTGCCCTCGGGGTGTCCTCTTCGAGACTCCGGCTCATCCCGAGGAGACGGCCGATCAATGGAAGGCTCAAGACATTGAGCCCATGGAGAATGCCCATGAGTAGAAGCATCCCGCCCACTCGAACTACCTCAGCCTGGAGCTGAACCGCAGGGGAGGTCTCCCATCGGAGCTCCGGCGTGAACTTCATCGTGAACAATATGTAGGCGGTGAAGATCAGGTAGTAGGCAACGTCCATCAGGACGAGGTAACTCTTCCCGGTCCGAGGGTTCGCTCTGAAGATGTCCCCGGCGTACGCCCTGCCGAATCTCTTGATCACCGGCCCGAGGATCACGACGATCCCCACGAGGACCAGATTTGTGATCAGTTCGATAACCCACCAGCTCATTGATCGACCCTTTCGTGTGGTCTCATGCTGGCACCTCTTTCCTCTCGATGGCGGATGGTTTGGTCGTCCTTCTGTCGAGCTGGTCGGCGATGGCAATTGCGGCGATTCCGTATGCCAACGCAAAGACCCCAAATAGGGGGAGATTGACCCAGGTGCCCGCACCGAACGTGGCGAGCTCCTCCCTCAAGTCGGCGCTGGACACAAAGATCGTCAGCACCAGACCGCCGGCGATGCCACCACTCAGTATTAGCGACGAGAGGCCTGCCGCCTTGCGAATCAGATTGCCACTGACTCCGTTGATTGCTCCGAACATGCCTCCGACGACGATCACGATGAAGAACGTGCCACCCACCGTGAATTCTGGGGTCTTGGATGGGTCCATCAGAGCCACCACCCTCATCGCGACACGGAACCCGGGACCGAGTATCAACAAACCGGCTATCAAGCCGCCGGCGATCCCCGTAGCCACGATTCGCCAGAACCCGTCGGCGTATCTCCACGCCGCCAGAACGGAGACGATCAAGAGGGGAAGTCCAACCGCACCCGGAAGCACGCCTGATTCGCCGAGTGCTCCGACGACCACACCAGCGATAGCAAGTCTCCCTTGCCAGCTCATATCACCCTTTCGACGCATTGACCTACAGACGAAGCAAGGGTCGGCTTGGGTGACAGCGTGGAAAGTTGAGAGGATACGGACCATATGCGGTCCGTACTACCTGAGGTTTAGGTGAGGCCGGTGGCGTCGCGGACGATGGCCATCGTTGCGTCGGCCATCACTCGGGCACGAGCGGCGCTGGACGACATGACCTCGGACACCTCGGCGTCGGACATGGCTTCATACGCCTCTCGGATCGGTTTGAGACCCTCGGCGACGGCTTCCGCCACGGCCCCTTTGAAGATCCCGTAGCCTGACGTGGAGTACTCGTCGACGAGGTCTTCGATGGGACGTCCGCTGAAATAGGAGAACATCTCGAGGAGGTTGGCGATCCCCGGCTGACCCTCCCAGTCGTAGCCCACCTCAGAGCCCGGGTCTGTCACCGCCGACTTCACCTTCTTCACTATCTGATCTGTGGAATCGGTGAGCAGTATCCGAGATTTCGGGCTCGGGTCCGATTTGGACATCTTTGCGCTCGGGTCGGTAAGCGACATGACACGCGCTCCGATCTCGGGCGATATGCGCTCGGGGATCGGGAATACCTCACCAAAGCGAGAGTTGAATCGCTCCGCCAGGTCCCGTGTCAACTCGAGATGCTGGGTCTGATCATCCCCAACCGGGACCGCATGCACTCTATGAATCAGAATGTCGGCAGCCATGAGAACCGGATATGAGAACAGGCCCAGGTTTTGACCAATCTTGTCCGATTTCTCTTTGAACTGTGTCATACGCTCCAACTGCCCGAGCCCGGTCAGGGTCCCGAGTATCCAGGCCAGCTCAACGTGTTGGGGTACTTGCGACTGGTAGTAGAGGAGTGACCGCTTTGGGTCAACGCCCACGGCGAGAATCATCTTTGCCAGCCCGACACGCTCGTCGTGGAAGGACCCGACGTCGTACGGCCTTGTCATCGCATGGAGGTCGACCACGTTGTAGATCGTGGCGTAGTCCTCCTGCATTGCGACCCAGTTGCTGAGGGCACCCATCAGGTTTCCGATATGGATGTCTCCAGTGGGCTGCATACCCGAAAACACTCTCTTGTCTTTCATCTCGGCCTCTCAACCAAAATCTCGCGGACCGGCGACACTACGACACTGTCACCAGATTCGCACGAACCTTCTGAGTACCTCACAGACGGGCGGGGAACGTCAACCGAGCACACCTTGGGCTGCCAAATACTCGTACTGCTCCTCAACCAAACCCCAAGCGCCTTGGAACCGAGCACCCGTCACCAGGGAACCGTCGAAGCGGGTCGCCGACAAGGCGGTGCCTGAGAGATTGGCGCCAGTCAGATTGGCACCGCCGAAGTCAGCTCCCTCCAGGTCGGAACCGGACAGATCAGCTTCGGTCAAAACCGCTCCACGCAGTGAACTGAGAGAGAGGTTCGAGCCCCTGAGATCGGCGCCGGTCAGGTCGAGCCCGTCGAGGCGGCAATTCTTTAGATAGAGACGACGCAAATCGGCGGTCGCCGGCGTCCAACCTCTCAGATCGAGGCCAAGGAGTACACGACCCCGATATTTGTCGTAGCGATCGGAATCCAAGAATCGGGTCAGCTGATCAGGTCTGAGCGATCCGGTGGTGAAACGCTGGTCACCGGTCCATGGGTCACCATTGTTGTGATAGAACGAATTGATCTCCCACCAGCCGAGCCGGTCCTCGGCCAGCACATCTATCGCCCTGACCCATTTGAGCGACTTGTAGAAATACCGACCAGGAGTGACCACACGAACGGGTCCGCCGTGCTCCGATTCGAGCGGGCTGCCATCGAACTCGTGAACCAGCCAACTCTCCTCGAGGGCAAGATCCATCGGAAGGGATGTGTGGTGGTTCCGGTCCGAGTAAGCAGAGAACGACACGAATCGCCCCTCGGGTAGCGGGTCCAGAAGGTCTCTGATCGGGAGTCCTTTCCAGCGGCTTTCGAAGCGGGTCCAACTGGTGACACAATGGACATCAAAGGCCAGCTCCCGATGCTCGAGGTCGGCATAGGCCCCAAAGTCGAGGGTGAGCTCCTCTGCAACCAGACCCCCAATGGTGAGGGACCAGCCGTTGGCAGACAGCTCGGACGACGGGGACCTCTCCCCCACCACGGGGAAACGCCGTGTTTCGATCTGACCCGGGGGAAGTGCACCGGAGACGGTCATGGGTCCCCGCGATCAGCCAGCGAGGATCGTGGCCCTGCCGGCAAGCCCAGGAGCAAGAAATTCGGCGACGATCTCGTCCACTGGCACTGAGGAGATCAGCACCGCCGCACCGTTGTCGGTGGTGAAGTCGTAGACGGGTACTTCCAATTGCTCGATGGACCCCGCCCCTATGCCACGCATTGTCCAGGCAATATCAACGGCCTCGGTCAGGGTCAGATCGGCGTCGACGGTCAAATAGGGCGCGAGCGACCGAGCGGTTGAAGCCAGTGACTGCGGACTGGAAACGTCTGACATCTTGGCGAGCATGTCGATCAGAAATATCCGTTGTCGTTCGTTACGGGCGAGATCGTTCACGCCCGGCATCACCCTCCAACCGGATGCCGTCAATTCCTGGGTGCTCCGAGATCGAAGCCACGCCAATGTTTGGTCCCCACTCGCCATCGTGCAACCAGCGGGCAGCTCCAGATTCGAACGACGGTCACGAACGGGGTTGTCCACGCAGATTTCATATCCACCAACAGCGTTGACGGCTTCTTGGAACCCGGCGAGGTCGACCATCGCAAAATGGTCAACGGTCTCACCGATCAGGTCTTCAACGGTGAGTGTGAGCAGAGTCGGGCCATTCATCTCGTCGCCACAGCCTTCAAGCATCGTGTTCAAACGGGTCTGGCCACTGGAACAGAGATTGTCGACCCAAAGATCCCTTGGCAACGAGAGGATCGCCGTCTTGGCCTCCGTGCGAAGCATCACCATGACGACATCGGCCCTCCGACCTTCAAACGCACCGAAACCATTGAGGTCGATCAGGTCATCGCGCGAATCGGACCCCACCAACAAAAGCACGTCCAAGCCAGATCTGGTCGGCTCAGTCAGCACTTCTGAGTCTCCCTCACCTTCGTCCTCACCGCTGCCCTGCGCCTGCCCACCTGCGGCTTGCGCGGGTGCAGGTCGGTCGATGGTGACCCGATTCACCTTTCCCCACGTGAACAATGCGAAACCGCCCGCCCCGAGGACGAGCACGAATGCAACAACAGCACCGGCAATGAGAAGGCGTTTGCTTGAAGAACCCATGAACCCCTGATCATGATTGTAAATGAAGAGGGAGTTGCGAAAACCGTCCCTCAGCCTGACTATCTCACTCCGGTGTTAATCAGACGTCAAGACCGTACAAAGAGAATGCGGCCAGGATCGGCTATTCACCGGTTCCTCACCTGAGTCAGTTCAAACGTCTGACTCGAGTCATAACCGTCGCCCGGGCCGGCCAGCGGAAGCGACAACTCGAAACGGGGGTGTGGCTCACCGTGGACGTAGTCGAGCGTGCCACCCATCATCTCGGCCAATTGACGCGACACCGAGAGGCCGATTCCGACTGAACCCGGCTGCGTGGGGGACTCGGCGCTCCGGTAGTAGCGCTCGAATATCAGGGCAGACTCGTGTGCGGGCACACCGGGACCGTCATCCGACACAAGGACCTGGGCGAGCTCTCCGTGACTCCGAACACTGACTATCACCTTGTCTCCTCCGTACTTGATGGCATTGGTGAGGAGATTGCGGAGAATCTGACGGACGCGCAACGGGTCGGCCAGCGCAAAGACCTGGTCCCCCTCGGGGATGAGCGCCTTGCCGGTACGGTGTGACTCACGGACGCCCTGGAGGACGCGCTCCGCCTGGAGTCTCAAATCGATGACTTCGGGTTTGATCGACAGATTGCCGAAGTCGGCGCGGGAGGCAACCAGGAGGTCCTCGACCAGTTCGGCCAATTCGCGACTCTGAACCGCGATGATGCCGTTCAACTCGTCGAGCTCCTCAGCCCCCAAGCTGGTCCGACTTGCCGAGATCTCCTCTGACAAGCCGACGATGGCGGTGAGAGGGGTCCGTATCTCGTGAGAGACCGAGGCCAGCAGACGCTCCTTTGACTCATTCGAGGCACGCAGCTCCTGGGCATATTCCTGTCGAGCCCAGTACGCGCCAATCATGTGACTGGCTCGCCAAAGGGTCTGAATCTCAACCTCGGTCCACCGTCTGTCCTCGGTGTACTGGATGAATCCGATCGAGCCCCTGAAGACGCCAGCCACGAAGATGGGCACGGTTGCCTCCGAGAGGACTCCGTCGGCTTCGTAAAGGGCCAGCTCCTCACCTTCGAGGTCTTTGGTATGTATCACAACCGCCTTCCCCTCCAAGAGTGGGCCTCTAGTGGACGGAATCGCCGAGTAGCTACCAGTCCTCCAAGCGTTCCCGTAACCGGCTGGACGCCGGGCAGCATCGGCGGTGATCTCCCATCTGAGGTCGCCATCCACTTCCACCGTGCGATCGATATAGGCGTAGTCGGCATCCGATGCTTCCAGCAGCGCCTTCACGGCCTCATAAGTGGCAAACGCGTCGGTTTGGACGAGGAGCGCTTCGGAACACCTGGCGATGGCATCTTGGAGACGCGCCGACCTGTCGTGCTTGTCGATCGCCTCACTCAGCTGATCGAACAGCTTTGACACCAACGCGGTCGAAAAGATGACCCCGGTCGACGCGATGACCGCCCGCAGCCCCGTCACGTCCGAGGGCTCACCCAGCAGGGAGCCGACAGCGATCACCCAAAGAGACAGCGAGCCCGCCAATGCCGCTGCCCACACAATGCGACTACCAGCGGAAAGCGTGCCGGCTAGAACCGAGAGAACCATCATCAAACCAAAAGTGGTGGTCAGATCGAATGCACTCACATCGGTATCGAAGAGCGCCTCCACGA
>JBAVIK010000186.1:0-8102 GCA_049686815.1 Acidimicrobiia bacterium
CACCATCACATGGCCCAACTGCATGGGGATCGCGCGTGCTCACGGGTTTGGCGAGTTCGCCCTCATCCATTTCGATGCTCACGCTGACACCGGTTTTCTGCAACGTGGGTCCCTCGTCGGACACGGCACGCCGATGCGCAGGTTGATCGAGTCGGGGGCGGTTCCAGGCCACAGGTTCGTTCAGATCGGGTTGCGGGGGTACTGGCCCGAGCCAGAAGTGATGCAGTGGGGACGGGATCAGAAGATGAGAACGTTCCTCATGAATCAGATCGTCGAACGCGGACTCGACGACGTTGTCGACGAGGCTGTCGACTACGCGATCGGAGGCGGTGCCAAGGGTGTCTACATCTCTGTCGACATCGACGTGGTCGATCCGGGGATGGCTCCCGGAACAGGAACACCCGAACCCGGTGGCATCACCTCACGTGCGCTGCTCGACACGGTGAGACGTCTCGCCAAAGATCTGGTGGTCCTCGGAGCCGACGTGGTCGAAGTGTCACCCCCATACGACGGGCCGGGAGAACAGACGGCTTATCTGGCCAACCGTGTCGTGCTAGAGGTGCTCAACGGCATGGCCGAGAGAAAACTGACATAGCAACAGTTGCCGGCGCGACCCCGAATCGACCTCAAGGCTCCCAGACGATGAGAGTCGCCCAGCCGTCGTCGGCCTCGTCCTCCATATAGCCCTCGAGCAGGCCGCGAACCTCGAACCCGTTGGCCAGTTGAAAGCTCAAAGTCGGATCGTGGAGCTCACCGGCGACAACCCTGTCGACGTATGTCTCGATCGACATGCCATCTTTGTGTTCGAAAAAGCCCGGGAGCGCACCTCCGGCAATGATCCCCCGCTTCCCGGCGTCGATTACCAACTGCTTTCGTCGGTCATAGAGCAATCGGCCGATTCCCTTGCCTCGATGCGCCGGATGAACGGTGATATCGGTGCCGTAGTACCAGACACCGCCGGGATCGTGGTTGCCGCATTGGTGCTCCCCGGTTATCCCCGCCAGGGTGTGCTGGGGACTGTTGAAATCGAAGTCCAGATAGATCCCTGCTCCCATGCCCACGGGATGGCCTTGGATCTGGGCGACGAAGTAGCCCTCAGCGAAGACCTCTGCGTACCGCCGGATATCGGCCTCAGACAGCAGGTCGTCAGGGTTGGCCATCGGGAAGCAGAGCAGTTCGATCTCAGCCAGGACCGGAGCCATATCAGCCTCCAGGTTGACTATCTCCACCGGGTTCAAAGCTGGAAAGACTCCCAGGGATGCTCGCCGGGCAGTCCCCAGACGACCCGCATCTTGCGTTGGGCGGGCTCGACGACGATCGCCCCGCATGTTGCGATGTCGTGGGGCTGATCGGCCCATCTCGAAATCTCCGGGTCCTTGAAGAATGCCTCCGGGGTGGCGGCGTTGGCTCGGCCGATCTCGAGACGCAACTCCGAATTCTCGACGTGCTCTGGCTCGCGATAGCCGTGCTCGGATGCAGTCATCGGGTCGACACAATGATTTGCGTGAACATAGGGCGCGTCCTCGACGAGGGTGACCGTCTTGTGGTTGGGCATCGCCTCCACGTTCACTCCGCGCCCATCAGGCCCCATGATCATGAAATTGTGCCCGCCGGCGACGTTGGCCCCGACCACGACATCGGTGGCGTCCTCCAGGGTCGTCTGCGCGAGAGCCTTCCGAACAACAAACGGCCAGGTGACGCCTGGTTTTCCCATCGAACTGAGATTGTTGATCCCCACCGAGATCCCGGCCTCGTTCATACCCATTTGACCAAGACACCCTGCCGTCGTTTGAACCAAGGCGTCGGGGCCCATCAGCGGGTCGAGTTTCAGCATGATGACGAATTCACCCGCCGAGGCATGCATGTCCCAGGTCTGGGCATAGAAGCCAGCCTCAGGATTGATCACGGCTGTGCAGTTGTGCTCCTCCGGCGCGGTCCCCACCTCGCTGCGTACCAGGTCGACAATATCGGTGAAGCCACCCACGACCAGAGCCTCGGCCGGTGTGATCCCGGCCGCTTCGGACATGGCCAGCATCTCCGTATAGAGAGCTGGTGAGAAAGCCTCGTGGAATTCGAGGGTCTGCTCGCTCAGTTCGAGAATGAGATCGCGATCGACGTCTCCCCCACTCCACCTCTCCTGGGCGCTGAGACCCATACGATCGTCAAGGTATTTGCGGATCATCTGGGCGCAACTCTCACCATGACCTCGTCCAAGGTCGGCCGAGTCGCCGAAGATCTCGAGCACACGGAGGTTGCCGCCAAACATGGGGTCAACGGTACCTGTTCCGATGCGATGTCGGAGCCCTAACGAATGAGAGGAGGCCCGGTCAGGAGCCCCCTCTCATTCTCGTTGAGGTTCTTCGCTCAGCTCTTGGCGATGGCGAAGAAGTCGGTGTACTGGATCTCGAAGTCACCGGTGTCGGTGATGATCTCCAGCCGGGCGGATAGATCGTCAGACGGGTAAATGGTCTCATCCTCGAGGATCTCCGGGAGGATGAACGCCTCAGCCGCCGCGTTGGGGCTGGCATAGAAGTTCCAGTTGGTCAGTGCCGCACCGTTCTCGGCGTCCAGCAGGTAGTTGATGAACGTGTGCGCCGTGCATGGGTGTTCAGCGGACACCGGCACCGCCATGTTGTCGATCCACACCGTCCCACCTTCTTCGGGGATGACATAGGTGTAGGTGTCCCACCCATCGACATCCTCGATTGCGGTGAAGAAGTTTCCGGAATACCCGTGTGAAACCGCGACCTCGTCGGCCACCAGGGACTCGTCGTACAGGTCGCTTTCAAACTGAGTCACATACTGCTTTGCGGTAGCGATCAGATCCGCGGCCTCCTGCAGCTCCGCCTCACTGGTGCTGTTCAATGAGTACCCGAGGTACTTGAGGGCTGCACCCATCGTCTCCCGGGGGTCATTGAGCAAGGAAACGCCACCGGGGTACTGGGAGATCAGGTCGGGGTCGAAGGCCAGGGCCCAGCTCGCTTCGAAGTCCTCGCCCACCACGTCCATGTTCACACCCAGACCGGTTGTTCCCCACTGGTAGGCGGCCGAATGAACGCCACCCGGATCGTATGCCGGGTCGGCAAAGAAACCGTCCAGATTGGTCAGATTGGGTATCGCATCACGTTGCAATTCGGCAATGACATCCTCCTCGACCATGATCCCGACCATGTAGTCCGAGGGGACGATCAGGTCATAGACAGCACCGGACTGGAGCTTGGCCAACATAGCCTCATTGGAGTCGAAGAAGTCCTCAACGATATCCACGCCGTATTCCTCTTCGAACGCCGAGATCAGCTCTGGATCGATGTATTCCGTCCAGTTGTAGAAATTGAGATCGCCGTCCGTCTGATCGACTTCGCAGACCACCAGCTCGTCGGTACCTCCTGGCGCCACTGTTCCAGCCTGAGTGTCGCTAACGCCGTCATCGCCGCCACAAGCTGCGATCACAAGCGAAAGGACGACGAGCAAAGTGATAAGGCTCGCGTACTTGCGCATAGTTTCCTCCACGGGGACTATTGGGGATCAGCCCACCATCGACTGCCTGAAACCTTAGAACGGTCGCTATACCTAAGGGTTGGTGAGGGCCTAAATCGGAGCCGACACCTCGTCCATGATCAAATCGGGATCGGAGACCTTTTGGCCCCGGACCGTTGCGCCCCGTTGGAACCCCAAGGAGATCCCGACCAGGATCATCGAAGCCACCAGCATCACCACGCTGACTGCGTTGATCAAGGGCGTGACGCCCCTTCGGACCAGCCCGAACACATAAACCGGCAACGTCGTAGAACCTGGACCGGAGACGAATTGAGTGACCACGACGTCGTCGAGGGAAAGGGTAAGGGCAAGTAGCGCTCCTCCGGCGACGCCGGGTGCGATCAGCGGAAGGGTGACACGCCAGAAGGTGTGCCATCGCGATGCATACAGGTCGGCAGCGGCCTCTTCCATCGATGGATCGAATTGTGAGAGTCTTGCCCGCACCACGATTGCCACGAAGGAGATGTTGAAGGCAATGTGGGCGAGGGTGATGGTTCCAATACCGGGTTGAAGACCGGTGCCGACTGCATCATTTATCACGCCAAACGCCTGAAAGAAGAAGATCAATAGCATCACTGCCATGGTGACGTCGGGGATGATGATCGGTAGATAGGCAAGACCGTCGAGAGCACCACGCCCTTTGAACCGATACCGCTCCAAAGCGATGGCCAGCAGGGTGCCAACAATTGTGCTCACGATGGTCGATAGGAGAGCCACGATCAGCGAATTGCGCAGCGCCGACATCACGGCCTCGTCCTGAAACATCTCCCGATACCAGCGCAGTGATGCCCCGGTCCAGATCGAGACGTTGTCGTTGTCATTGAAAGAGAAGACGGTCAACAACACGATGGGTGCGTAGAAGAAGATGTAGACGAATATGGCTTCGGTGGCGAGCAGCCGATCGACGGTTCGCCTAGGCGACGTTCCTTCTCTCACAGGGTCTTCGCCCCGGCTCTGAAGTAGAACACGGTGGCCAGCAACATCACAAACATCACGGCGAACGACAGGGCCGATCCGAACGGCCAGTTCCGCGCCGATAGAAACTGGGCGACGATGTAATCCCCGAGCAAGGTGGTGCGGGCACCTCCGAGGATCGCCGGAGTGACATAGGCGCCAAGGGTGGGGATGAACACCAGAATCGAACCTGCAACCACACCCGGCATCGACAAGGGCAGAGTCACCTTGCGAAAAGCGGTCCAGCCGTTGGCATAGAGGTCACGAGCCGCCTCGACGAGACTCCAATCGAGACGCTCGATGGCCGCATAGAGCGGTAAGACCATGAAGGGCAGGAACCCATAGACGAGACCGATGAGAACCGCGGTGTTGGTGAACAAGATCCGGATCGGCTCACCACCCAGCGCCTGGCTGACCTGAGAGGCCAGTCCGTCGGAACCGAGGATGAATCGCCAGGCGTAAGTGCGAACCAGGAAGTTCGACCAGAACGGGATCATCACCAGGACCAGCAGAATGTTTCTCACCGCCGGAGATCTGGTCGCTATGTAGTAGGCGAACGGATAGCTGACCAACAGACAGATCGCCGTCGTGACGATGGCAAGAGAGAACGATCTGGTGAAGATCTCCAGGACCAGGGGTGTGAAAAGCCGCTTGTAACTGTCGAGGTTCCAACCCTCGAGAAGGGTCTGGCCCGTCGATGACCGACTGGCAAAGGAGTAGACGAACACCAGCACCAGAGGGATCGCAAAAAACAGTATGAGGTACAGATACGCGGGCAGTGAGATGAAGAATCCCCGTCTCGACTCCGCCTTCTCCGCGGCACGCTCCAGCTCTGGAGTTACCGGAGTCTGGGTCATCAGTCGGCCACCACGTTGGCCGCGGCCGGGCGCCAGGTGAGATAGACCTCATCACCCTCCGCATAGGTGCTCACATCAGGGCGATTCTCCTCTTTGACCTCGATCGGCTCGTCAAGACCGACGTCGACTTCGTAGAAGAAGACGTCGCCGTAGTAGGTGCGGCGGGCGACTCGAGCCCGCAGCCGGTTTCGCCCATCGGGGATGGCCCCGTCGAGCTGGTGGAGGGTGAGGCGTTCCGGGCGGAGGGCGAGAGTGATATCCCCACTGGCGGAACCACCCTCGGGCAACCCAACCAGAACCCCGTTACCCAGTGTTGCCTCTCCCGGCCCGGTCACGGTGGCGGTCAGCAGATTGATGTCACCGATGAAATCGGCGACAAACCGCGAAGAAGGATTTTCATAAATCTGCTCCGAAGTACCCACCTGGAGCAGACCGCCCTCATTCATCACACCGATACGATCCGACATGGTGAGCGCCTCCTCCTGGTCATGAGTCACATAGACAAAGGTGATGCCGACCCGGCTCTGTAAGTCCTTGAGCTCGAGTTGCATGTTCTGGCGCAGCTTCAGGTCGAGCGCTCCCAAGGGCTCGTCGAGAAGCAAGACTTCTGGTTCATTGACCAACGCCCTGGCCAGGGCGACACGCTGCTGCATCCCTCCAGATAGCTCTCTCGGTTTGGCATCGGCACGGCGACCCAACTGGACCTGATCCAAGACCCGTTTGACCCGTCCTTCGATCTCCGATTTGGGGACCTTCTGCATTTGCAGGCCAAAGGCAACATTCTCGGCAACCGTCATGTGGGGGAACAGTGCGTACGACTGGAACACCGTGTTGACCGGCCTGTCGTTGGGAGAGGCCAGACCCATCTCCGCCCCGTGGATGCGAATGCTCCCCAGGGTGGGGAACTCGAACCCGGCGATCATCCTCAGAGTGGTCGTCTTGCCACATCCGGATGGACCCAAAAGTGAAAAGAACTCGCCGTCCTCGATGATCAGGTTGATGCCATCCACGGCCACGACATCGTCGCTGAAACGCTTGGTCACATCGACGAGCTGTACGGCCGGGTCGGCCACTAGATGGCCTCGTAGACGAGGTCGCCGCCAACGAACGTCATCATCACCCTCGCCTCCTGAAATAATCCATCCTCAAAGGGATCTCGGTCGAAGACCACGAGGTCAGCGAGCATACCGGCGGCAATGGCGCCTTGTTCTGAATCTGCATGATTGATATACGCCGAGCCAGATGTGAACGCGAGCAGCGCCTCGACAGGGGTCAACGCCTCCTCGAGATAGAGCGGAGAGCCTCCGTCCCGCGAGCGTGTCACCGCGACCGCTATCTCAGCCATCACATTGGACGTGGAGACACCCCAATCGCTGCCCATTGCGATGCGAGCGCCGGCGCGATGCAATGACCCAAAGGGGTACTGCCAACGATGACGCTCGGGGCTGATGAACGGCTGGGTCAACTCGAGTTGGTACTCGTCGACGCATGCCCAGTAGGGCTGGGCATTGGCAACCACGCCGAGCGCGGCAAACCGATGCAAGTCGTCGGGATGGATGAACTGGAGGTGCGCAATGTGGTGACGCAGGTCGAGGTCCGGATTGGCTTGTCTCGCCGCTTCGACTGCATCAAGCGCGTTGCGCACTGCACCGTCGCCGATTGCGTGGAAGTGACACTGAAACCCGAGCTCGTCGAGTCGGACGACAATTTCCATCAGATCCGATGGATCGATGAAATCCACCCCGCGGTTGTCGGTTGGGAGTCCTCCGGCGTCAAGCCATGGATCGAGTATCGAAGCGGTGTAGTTCTCCGCGACCCCATCGAGCATCAGCTTGACCGAAGTCGGCGCGAAGTTCCGCCCCTTCGCCGACCGACGCTCCACGAGCTCGGAGACCTGCTCGAGACCCCGGTTGCGATCCCACCACATTGCTCCCACCACCCGTCCGGTGAGACGTCCGCTCGCGTCGAGCCGCGAGTAGGCCTCTTGAATGTCGGGGTCGACAATTGCGTCCTGCCAGCCCGTCACGCCGTGGCTGTGCAGCTCAGCCTGGCCGATTTCCAGCCCGGCTAGATAGTCGTCCGCCGTGTTCGCCGGGGCGTGTCGCTCGACCAGGGTGACGGCTCCCTCGTGAAGAGTGCCTTGAGGGCTCCCGTCGGGCAGTCTTTCAATACGCCCGTCTAGAGGATCGGGCGTCATCGCGTCAATTCCTGCCATTTCGAGAGCGCGGCTATTGACCCACGCACCATGTCCGTCGGCATTCGAGACCAGAACTGGACGATTGGGGACTATCTCGTCCAACCACTCCTTTCGAGGGCAACCACCTTCGAACCATCCCATCGACCAGCCGGCACCGAGGATCCACGGCTCGCGAGGATGGGTCTGTGCGTAGGTCTGGACCGCCGCGATGGCCGAAGACCGATCCACACAACCGTCGAAAGAACATCTCAACTTGTCGAGCCCGGTGGTGGCCGGATGGACGTGGGCGTCGATAAAGCCCGGGGTGACCAGGGCTCCGTCAACATCGAGGACCCTTGATCCGTTGCCGTCGACGGCTTCGCCAACTTCGACCACGCGCCCGTCGGCAACCTGCACGGAATCGGACCAGAGCTCACCCGCGATTCCCGTGAAGACCCGACCGTTGACCAGTGTGATGTTTTCCGCCATCCGGCGGCAGGCTATTCGGAAACCCCGACCTGATTGACGACGAACTGATCAAACTCCTGGTCCTCAGTCGACACCGGACCAACGATGAA